>NZ_JAHBAY010000019.1 GCF_018499875.1 Kineosporia corallincola
TCGTCCTCGTCTCGCCGCGGGAAACCGTTGATTGACCGGGACACTCAGGCGGGCGCGTAGCGGTTGGCCGGGATCGGCAGGCCGAGGCGCTCACGCAGCGTGTGCCCCGGCGGTGGTGCCGGGACCAGCGGGGCCAGCAGCGGCAGGTCGACGCTCTGCTCGGCCGGCAGCAGGCGCACGCCGTCGACCGAGCGGTGCAGGTCGGTGAGCAGGTCGTGCAGGGCCTGGGCGGAGCCGACGTGCCGCAGGCGCTCACCGCTCCAGGCGGTGGTGCCGTCGAGGCGGGCCAGTCGTTCGGTCGCCTTCTCCTGCGGGGTGTCGAGGACGACCTCGAGATCGACGAACACCAGCTGCTCGCGGCCGGATCGGTGCGGGTCGCCGGTCAGGACGATGTCGGCGTGCTCGTCCACGCCGAGGTGCTCGGGGGCGATCACGACCACCTGCCCCTGGGGCGATCGCGGGGTGATCAGCGGGCCCTTCACACTGAACGTGGCGCCGGTGAAGTCGATGTGGTGGACGCGCGCGGAGTCGAGGTAGCGGCCGGTGGGTACGTCGCGGATCACGGCGTCGTCCTCCCAGGAGTCCCACAACGACCGCGCCGTGACGATGACGTCCGCCACCTCGCCGCTCAGAGCGTCCCCACGCAGTGCGGGTGCACCGACCGTGGCGAGGGCCGCCGCGTCACTGGCCGCCCCCACGAGCCAGGCGGCCCGGCCGTGACTCGCGTGGTCGAGACTGGCCAGCTGGGTGGCCAGGTGGAACGGCTCGGTGGTGCTGGTGTGCAGCACGGGGGCCAGGCCGATACGACGCGAAATGGTGGACGCGAACGCGGCCCGGGTGCCCGCCTCGAGTCGGGCGGTGGCCGGGACGGGGGCGTCGTCGAAGGTCGCCAGGACGAATCCGGCGTCCTCGGCCTGCCGGACGGCACCGCGCAGGGCGGCGGCCGAGAGCGCTTCACCCGCGGCCGGGTGGGCGCCGGCTCCGTCGAGGTCGACGGCCAGGAACAAGGGGCGGGTCATCGCGACCTCCGGATCACGGCGTCGAGACCGTCCCGTGCGGCCAGGTCGTCCTCACTGCCGAGATCGTCGAAAGATCCGGCGTCTCGCCGGGGGACGACGTCCGAGGTGACCGCGCGCATCACGGCGCCGCACCCGAAGAGCGCGATGTCCTCGTCGTACCCGAGCCGCATGGTCGGGGCGTTCACGACCGGCTTCCTGCGCCAGAGACTCACCAGGTGCCCCCGTGCCGGCGGTCGCTCGCGGACGGGGTGCGGCGGGCGCCCTCACGGATCCGCTCCGGCGCATCCGGCGGGATCGGCTGGTCGGCGTAGCTGCGGACGTTGCGCCGTGAGATCAGCGCTTCCCAGGTCTCGGCCATGCGCTTTATTGTCTACCAAATCAATAGAGTTTACTAGAGGGAGGGCGCCCTGGCCTCACCGGTTCCCGGCATCACCGAGCCGATCTGCGACACAACCCTTCTCAAGCTGCGCCGCTACGCCGGGGTCCCCCGGCGTAGCGGCGCAGCGGCTCGATCGTTGAATCACCCCGGGCTCCAGCGTGTACGCGGCGCGAGGGCCTCACACGTCCCGCACACTCATCGCCGCAATCGCCGGAATCGCCGAAGCACTGCCCTACCGGCCACCGTGGCGCAGGGTCGGCAGGATGCTCTCGGCCACCCGGTAGGCCTCTTCCAGCAACGGGTTTGCCGACAGGATGAACGTGTCCACCCCCAGCGCCCGGTACTCGGTGAGACGTTCGATCACCTGCTCGGTGCTGCCGACCACAGCGGTTCCCGGGCCCGGGCGGAACAGGCTCATCCCCGGCCACAGGTTCGGTGACGTCTCCAGTTCACGCGCCCGGGCCGGCACCCGGCCACCGTGCTGGCGGAACTGCCGCTGCCAGCCCTCGCCGTCGTTCTCGCCGCGAGCGCCCAGCTGGCGCGCGTACGTGGCCTGGCTGGTGACGTCGAGCAGCCGGTCGGCGGCCGCCCAGGCCTCCTCCTCGGTGTCTCGCACGATCAGGTGCAGCCGCAGACCAAGTTTCAGCGAACGTCCTCTGGCAGCCGCTCTTTCCCGCACCCGGTCGAGCTTCTCGGTCAGCTGCGCGGTCGGCTCGGCCCAGGTGAGGTAGACGTCCACGTGCTCGGCGGCGACCTCGATCCCGGCCGGTGACGAACCCCCGAACCACAGGGGGACGCCTCCCTCCTGGAGAGGGGGCAGGTCCCGGAAGTCGGAGCCCGCGTCCTTCAGGTCGTAGAACCTGCCCCGGTGGTCGAAGACCTCGCCGGAGGTCAGGCGCCGCACGATGCCCCAGTACTCGGCCGACAGCTCGTAGCGCTCGTCGTGCTCCAGGTGCAGACCGAAGCGGCGCAGGGCCTCGGTCTGCCCGTTGACCACGTTGAACAGCAGCCGCGGGCCGAACAGGTGCTGAAACGTCAGGGCCTGCTTGGCCAGGGTCACCGGCGAGGTCAGGCCCGGGTGCACGGCCAGCAGCGGTCTGAACGTCGGGCCGGTGACGGCGGCCAGCGCGCTGCCCAGCGGCCAGACGTCGTACTGATCGGTGGCCAGCAGCGCCCCGTCGAACCCGAGGCCGTCGACGGCGGCGGCCAGGCGCTGGAGGTAGCCCAGGTCGGCCGGGCGGCGCCCGTCCGATTCCCAGGGGTAGGGGCCTTCTTTCGGGATGATGTACCACAGGACGTCGGTCACGGCCGGGCCTCCAGGGCCGCGTCGACGTGGGTGGCCAGGTCGGGCAGGTAGGCGTCGGCCACGGTGATCCGGGGCGACAGGAACCCACCGTCGGCGAGGATGCCGGCCGCTTCCTGCTGTTCGGCGATGACGGCGGCATCGACGCTCTGGAGCTTCCAGGGCAGGCGCGACAGTGCCTCCCGCCAGTCCTGCTCCTGGCCGCCGAGCTCGGCGGCAGCGTGCTCGGCGGCTTCGTCCAGGTGCGTGGCAGCCCAGGAATCGGCCTGTTGCAACGCCTTCACGACCGCGGCGAGGACCTGCGGGCGGTTCTCGGCCAGATCGCGGCGGGCGAAGAAGACCGACCTGTCGGTGATCACGTCGCCGGTCTCGACGAGTTTACGAACGCCGCCCTCGCGCAGGGCGCCGTACAGGTCGGCCTCCTGGGCCACCCAGGCGCCGATCTCGCCGCTCTTCAGCCTCGGCAGGGACGCTTCGGCCGAGGGCCTCTCCGAGACCACGTCGGTGTACGAAAGCCCGGCGTCGTGGAGGGCCTTCGCGACCAGGTGGGTGTGCCAGGACCCGACCGAGTGCACGACCGTCAGGCCGCGCAGATCGGCGACGGTGCGCACCGGGCCGTCATCGGCCACCAGCAGCGCCCCGTGCTCCGGTCGCGGCGTGGAGACCGCCGCGTAGACGATGTCGTGCCCGGCGGCCTGACCGGTCAGTGGCGGGGTGGCGCCGGTACCGCTGATGTCGATCGTTCCGTCGGCCAGCAGTCCCGCCGTGCGGGTGCCGTCCTCGAAGTGGTGGAAGACGACGTCCTCGCCGAACGGGGCCAGGGCCTGCTGGGCGAACTCCAGCCGGGCCAGGTGGTACAGGGACGGGTTGCTGACATGAACGCCGATGGTGACGGTCATCGTGGCTCTCCTTGCTTCTGCTGCACCCCGAGATCGGCGAGCAGCTGGGAACGGATCCGGGTGAAGGCGGGACGGGTGGGGTCGCGGGGCTGTTCGAGGTCGATGCGCTCGTCGCGGATCAGCGCGCCCTGTCGCAGGACGGCGACGCGGTCGGCCAGGCGCACGGCCTCCTCGACGTCATGGGTCACGAGCACGACCGCCGGCTGGTGGCGGGCGCACAGGTCGGCGACGAGGTCTTGCATGCGCAGCCGGGTCAGGGCGTCGAGGGCGGCGAAAGGCTCATCGAGCAGGAGAAGTTCGGGTTCCCGGACGAGGGCGCGCGCCAGGGCGACCCGCTGGGCCTCCCCGCCGGACAGGGTGCCGGGCCAGGCGTCCGCGTGCGCGCCCAGGCCCACCTCCTCCAGCGCGGCCAGCCCGAGCGAACGGGTCGCGGCGGTGCGGGGCAGCCCGACCACCACGTTGGCCAGGACCCGTTTGCTGGGCACCAGCCGGGGTTCCTGGAACACCACCGTGCGCCGCCGCGGCACCAGCACGGTGCCGCCGTCGGGATGGTCGAGCCCGGCGAGAATCCGCAGCAGCGTGGTCTTCCCGGTGCCACTGGCGCCGAGCAGGGCCACGAAGTCGCCGCGGGTGACGTCGAGGTCGATGCCGTCGAGCACGTGCCGCTCGCCGAAGGTGCGCCGCAGGCCGCGCACGATCACCGCGTTCGTCATCGTCGTGCTCCTGCCCGCCGCCACGGCATCAGAAGCCGTTCCAGGGTGCGGACGATCACGTCGGCCGCCAGCCCGAACAGGCCGTAGACGATGATGCACAGCGCGAGGATGTCGGTGCGCACGAAGTTCTGCGCCTGCGTCATCAGGTAGCCGATGCCCGCGGTGGCGTTGAGTTCCTCCGCCGCGATCAGCGCGACCACGCTGAGGGTCATCGACAGCCGCAGGCCCACGAGCAGCTGTGGCAGGGCACCGGGCAGGATCACCTCCCGGATCAGGGCGATACGGCCCATCCCGAACGTCCGCATCGCCTCGACCAGGCGCGGGTCGACCGTGCGGACGCCGCTGGTCGCGTTGACGTACATCGGGAACGTGGTGGCGAAGGCGATCAGCACGATCTTGGCCGTCTCACCGATACCGAACCAGACCAGGAACAGCGGGACGAGCGCGAGAAAGGGCACGGTGCGCAGCATCTGGACGCTTGAGTCGATCAGCTCGTCGCCGAGCCGGCTCAGCCCGGTGGTCACGCCGAGCACCAGGCCCAGGCTCAGGCCGATCACCAGGCCCAGGCCCGAACGGCGCAGGGACGTGGTGAGGGCGGCCTGGAACTCGCCGTCACCCCACAGTTCCCCGACCGCCCTGATCACCTGGGCCGGGGAGGCGAGGACCTCGGGACGCAGCAGGCCGGTGGACGAGGCGGCCCACCACAGCAGCACGAGGGTCACCGGCCCCACCGTCCGCAGCAGCGCGGAGGTCCGGGACGAACGGACGCGGCGGCTGCGGACGGCGGGCTCGACCAGTCCGTCGGTGGCGGGGTCGGTCACCGCGGTCATGACGCTCTCGTGCCCAGGCTCTCGACGTCGATGACCGAGGCGGCGACGTCGACCGTGCTCGTCGTGACCTTCTGCTCGGCGAAGAACTGGGCGACGGCGGCGTAACGCTTCAGGTCATCGTCGGTGATCGGCTCGACCTGTGCGCTGCGGCGCAGGAAGTCGAGGTTGATCTCCTTGGCCTCACCGGTGACGGACTGGGCTCCCGAGTCGGTGAACACGTTGACGTAGGGCTGCGGGTCGGCGATCAGCTGGGCGCTGGCCTCGTGCAGGTACTCGTACAGCGCCCTGACGACCTCGGGGTGCTCGTCGGCGAAGGCGGTGCGCACGGCCCAGACGGTGTAGTTGTCGGAGTCGATGTCCTCGCCCTGCACCAGCTGGCGGGAGGTGCCCTGGGCCAGGGTGGCCACGGTGTAGGTGCTCCAGGTGGCCCAGGCGTCGACCTGGCCGGAGCTGAACGCGGGCGCCGACTGGTCCGGGGCCAGGTACACGCGCTCGACCGAGTCGTACGGCACACCGGCCTTTTTCAGGGCCTGTAGCAGCAGGTACTCCCCCGTGCCGCCCTTGTTGACGGCGACCTTCTTGCCCTTCAGGTCTGCGACACTGGTGATCGAGGAGTCCTTCCTGACCAGGATGCCCTCACCGACCGGGTCGGGCTGACCGGTCGCGAACAGCCGAAAGCCCGGGTTCGCGGCCAGTGACCCGATGCCGGAGGTGATGGATCCCTGGGCCACATCGAGCTGGTTCGCGTTGATCGCCTGTGCGGCGGGGGCGAACGGACCGGAGCTGCCGGTCCATTCGACGCCGGCGCCGACCGCGGACAGCGCCGCGTCGAGGCTGCCGTCCTTCTTGCCGAGCGCCAGGATCCCGGCGTTTCCCGGGTCGGGGATGCGCACCTGGATCGTCGCGCTGTCGGCGGCCTCGGCGTCCGAGCCGCAGGCGGCCAGGCCACTCATCGCGACGACGGCCAGGAGCAGGGGGACGGCGACTCGTCTCGTACGGGTCATGACGGGTTCTCCTGATCGGCAGAGCTGGTGGGGGTGCGACGGGCGATCAGGTCGTGCGCCCGGCGCAGGGGTTCGTGATCGGCCCAGGCCCGCACGTCGACGGGCTCGGGCAGGAAGCCGTGCGTGCGCAGGAACTGCTCCTGTTCGGCCAGCAGGCCGAGGCGCTCGGCGGACAGGTCGAGGTGCAGGGACGCGCCGGCGGCGTAGGCCCCGGCCACACCGGCCGGGCCGGAACCGGTTTCGGCGGCGAGGATGCGGTTCACCTCGCCCGGGTGGGCACTCGCCCAGTCGGCGGCCTCGATCAGCGTGGCCAGGAACCGGTCGACCACGGTCGGGTACTCGTCGAGCAAACTCTGGGCCACGGTGATCGGGCGCGGGGTGCCGTTGTTGATCCGGCTGCGGCGATCGGGCTGGGCATCCAGATCGATCGCCGTGACCAGCCCGTACCGCTGAGCCGACTCCACCGCGACCGCACCCTTGACGTAGACGGCGTCCACGCGTCCCTCCTGGAGGGCCGTGAGTTCTGCCTCCCACTGGCCCCGTTCACGCGAACCCGCGGGCACGTCGATCAGCGTGGCGTCGGCCAGGGTGAGCCCGGCCAGGCCCAGGGCTCCCGCGAGACCGTGCAGGGCCATGGCCCGCCAGAAGTCGATGCTGATCTCGTGCCGCGGCAGGGCCAGGCGCAGGCCTCGGAGCTGCGCGGCCCCGGTGATGCCGGAGTCGGCCCGGACGAGCACGGCCTGGCGTTCCTCGATCCAGGTCAGGCCGATGAGCCGGGTGTCCCCACCGCGCGAACGGGCCCACAGCGCAGGGACGTTGCCGCCCTCGCGGAAGAGCGCGGGATGGGCGTGGGTGAAGTGACGCTCGTCGAGGGCGCCACGAGCGTCCTGGAACGAGCGCACCGAGATGCCGTCGGGGGCGAACTCGGCGCTCAGCGTGCCCCGGGCGGCAGCGATACCGGTGGCGGTGGGCACGGGACAGCGGGTGAACCACACCTCGTCGAGAGGTGGCGCTGCGGTGGTGGGCATGACGAAGCCACCCTTCTCATCATGTGAATGTCGCGCACTCTGCGATCTCGCTTCCGAAACAACCCTGACAGCAACAGTTTCAGAAGCACGGCTTTGTCTACTGATTTTGTAGGCTTTACCCAGACTGGCAGTTCCCGGTCCGGCGCGCAAGAGCCGATCTCTCACCATGTGAAAAGTGATGGGTCCGTCGATACACTGCGGAGGTGACCGACCACGCCACCGCGGAACGCGGGCCCGCCGGCGCCCAGGCCGTCCGCCGGGCCCTCGGCCTGCTGAGCGCCTTCCACGACAACGGGCCCGAGCTCAGCGCGTCCGACCTGGCGCGGCGGCTGAACCTGACCGTCCCGACCGCCCACCGCCTGGCCCGCACCCTGGTCGCGACCGGCTTCCTCGAGCAGAACGAGCGCACGCTGCGCTATCGCCTGGGCCCGGCCGTCGTCGAGCTCGGCCAGCTCTCGTTCCACCAGCGCGGCCTGCACCTGGCCCAGCCCGAACTCCGGCAGCTCGCCGACCGCACGTCCTCCACGGCCGACCTCGCGATCCTGGCCGGCACCCATGCCGTGATCGTGGCCGGCGGATCGGTGCACCCCCGCGGCGATCTCGGCCTGCGCCGCCCCCTGCATTCCACAGCCCTCGGCAAGGTCCTGCTCGCGTGGGCCACACCCGCCGAGGCCGCCGTCATCGACGAACTCGACCTGGCCGCGTTCACCGAACACACCATCACCGACGCCGACGCCCTGCGAGCAGCACTGGCCGACATCCGTGAGAACGGCTACGCGCTCAACAATGGTGAATCCATGCAGGGCGTGCGCACTCTCGCGGTCCCGGTGCTGGACGCCGAGGGCCACGCCCGCTTCGCCGTCGCCACCCGCACCAGCACGGCCGCCCTCACCGACGAGCGGCTCGAATGGTTTCTCGGGCATGCTCGGGCCTGTGCCGCCGCCTTGCAGATCCTGCTGCTACCACCGAGCCAGAGACCACAGCACCCCTGAAGCCTCGACCTCGCTCGATCCACGAGCGCCGCGTCCCGTCTCGATCACGAGATTCACGCGTTCGGGCACCTCGACGAATGCCTGGCAACCGTCGGAGGTCAGCCATGAGTGCCGGGGGGACGAGGCACCCGAAAGCGGCCAGTGCACGCGGCGCCAGGTCGTCGTGCGCAGAGGGAACTCCGCGGTCGTGCGCGCGCTGAAGCACCTCGGCGACGATTCGCTTCCCACATCTGGCCGCGTGCGTGCTGCACCGGCGTCGATGTGACGCCGTGTCCACTGCTGGGTGGCCAGTGCTCCGTCGGTCTTTCGCAGAGATGATTTAACGACTGAACTGTTTAGTCACTTGACTATCGGGTGCCCCAGCGGCACCCTGAAGTCATGACCGAGAGCCACCCCCCTCGCATCCGGAGCCTCGAGCTGCTGCGGCCGATCCTGGCCACGCAGCGCAGGGCCGCGGAGGACTGGGCGCGAAGCCGCGGCCTCACGTTCGAGCAGGCGGTGGTGCTCGGATACCTGGAGCAGCGTCCCGGCGCCATGCAGAGGGACATCGTGGAGATGAGCCAGACCACACCGGCCAACATCTCGCTCATGCTCAAGACCCTGGAGGGGCGGGGCCTGATCGAACGTCGCACCGAGCAGGGCGACGCCCGCAGCAAACGGGTGTATCTCACCGATGACGGCGTCGCACTGGTGGCCGGCCTGAACGCGTCGATGGTCGAGGTCGACGAGGCGATCTTCGAACCTCTCGACGCGGCCGAAATGGCCACGCTCGAAACGCTACTCACCAAGGTGAACAGCAAACTGCCGCACGGGCGACCGTAGCCCACCAGCTCACCGTCGCACGCCGCTCGGCGTGCGGGCGATCCCGCCTGCCCACTCACGGGCCCACCACCACCTCACCAAGGACGTCCGCCATGACCACCACAACCACATCCACATCCAGCTCTCCGGCATGGGAGGCGACCTGGGCTCAGGCCCTTCCCGACGTACGCGCCGACGCCGAGCCCTTCACCGACGTCACCCTGCGATCGCAGCTACGGGCCGGGATCGGGGGCCAGCGCGTCCGCGTCGAGTTCAGCAACCGCTACGGCGACCAGCCTCTGGTCATCGGGCGGGTCGCCGTCACCAGCGAAGGCCGCAGCGCTGCGGCGCTCTTCGATTCCGGCGTGGGGTGCTCGGTCCCGGCCGGCGAGTCGGTCTGGACCGATCCGGTGGATCTGCCGGTCAAGGGACACGCGATGCTGACGATCGACTTCCACCTGCCCGAGCAGACCCGATTCCCAAGGCTTTTCGCCAGCGTCAGCGACTTCACCTGCCAGATGTCCGAACCCGGCGACCACGTGGGAGCCGATCGGTTCCCGGCCGTCGCGGCACCGCCCTTCCCGATGCCGGACGACGCCGACATCTCCGTGCACGAGAGCGGGCCCTTCCTGCACACCGTGGACGTCACGGGCACGGCCCGCCACGCGGTGGTGGTCTGCCTGGGTGACTCGATCACCGCGATGGGCTGGCCCGAAGCAGCCGCCGCCCTCCTGCCCGTGGGATCCGGTGTCTCGATCGTCAACCGGGGGATCCCGGGCAACCGGCTCCGGCTGGACGCCGGCGCACCGTACCGGTCGAACGGACGCTCCGGTCTGCATCGCTTCGCCGAGGACGTCCTGCTCACCTCGGGCGTAGCCCAGGTGATCGTCGCCCTGGGCACCAACGACCTGGGGCTCCCGGGTGAGTTCGAGCCCCTGAACGAGCTGCCCACCGCCGACGAACTGACAGCCGCCTACCAGAAGGTGCTCGACCAGGCGTCCAGCGCCGGCATCGCAGCCAGCATCGCCACCATCGGCCCCCGCCAGGGGTCGGACAACCACGACACCGAGCGGGAACTGATCCGCAGCACCGTCAACGACTGGATCCGCACCCTCGGCCCCCGCTGCATCGACTTCGACCAGGCACTGCGCGATCCCGCCTCTCCCCTCGCCCTGGATGCCCGGTACGACAGCGGCGACCACCTCCACCCCAGCGACGCCGGGCAGATGCAGCTCGCCGCCACCGCGGTATCCGCGCTGAAAGACCTGCATCATCGCCGCCCCTGACCAGACACCCGCCCGACCCGCCCGACCCGTCACCAGCGAAAGCGACCATCCCATGACCACGACACCCCAGCAGCAGACAGATCACGACCGTGCGGTCGTCTCCGGCTTCTACGCCGCGATGACCCGGGCCGAGCAGAACGGCGGCTTCACCCCCGAGGACCTCGCCACCGTGGTGGACTTCTTCGAGAACGAACGCGAGGTGGAGATCAACCTTCCCGCTCCCGTCGGCGGCGTCTTCCACGGCCCCGACGACATCGCCGTCGGGCGCCATCGCATGCACGAACTGTGCGGTTTCACCCACCGCGACCACACCCAGGACGAGTACATCGCCGACGGACCCGGCCGCGTCATCTGCATCGGCGTGAACCACGGTGAGGACACCGAGGGCACCCCCTGGTCGATGACCGTCATCGAACTGGTCGACCTCGAGGACGGCAAGGTCATCCGCAAGCGCGTCTTCTTCCAGGACGCCGAGTTCCTCGGCCAGATCGCCCGCCAACGCGAAACCACGATCAAGGAAAGCCTCTTCGGCACCTACTGGACGACCGACAACCCCCTGATCGCCCTGCGCGTGAACGGCACCATGCCCGACTGACATCCCGCGCGCCGGCCGACAGGAGAGGAACCGCGGTCCCCATCGCTGGAGTGTCAGGAGACGTGACCAGCCCGTTCTGGTACGCGATCACCACCAGTTGCGCCCGGTCCCGGGCGCCCAGCTCGGACACGGTCCGGGTCAGATGCGACGTGACCTCGCCTCGAACCCGTCCATCACCGGCATCCGCAGATCCGAACCACGTCGACGCCCTCACGACGGGCCGGCTCCACGGCCTCACAGCCGTCAGGCCACCACACCCGGCGTCGGCATCCTCCTGGACGCCACACTGGCCCGGGTCTGCTGGTGCCCGCCGTGGTCTCGATCCTGGGCAGGTACAACTGGTGGCTACCCGTCCCGCCGGCCAGAGTGCTGCGGGTCGAGCCCTCTCCGCTGCGGCCGGACCAGCCGCCGCCGGACGACGCGACACCGGTCGATCGTGTCAGGTCAGCGAACTCCCCTCCGGCGGATCAGGCGCCCGGCCCGAACCCCGAAGACCACTCCGGCCCCGAGCAACGGAACCGCGCCGTTGCCCCGCAACCATGCCGGGCCAGAGGCCGGTGACGGTGACGGGTGTGATGCCCGGCCTGGGCCTGACACCGGGGCCGGGCCCGAGACCCGGGCCGATGCAGGCGCCAGGGCCGGATCCGGTGGAACTGCCGCCGAGGGTGGCCCAGGGGGCGTATCGGGAGCCCGCGTCGTGAACCCACCGGTGGCGCTCCACACGAGGGTGGCCAGCCCGACGAAAATCGCTTCCAGACCGAAGATGTAGGCAGCGAACTCGTGCCATCCCATCAGCGATGCGCCCGCCTGGTCCCCGGCCACCAGAACAGACAGGACGACGATCTCGCCGAAGCACATCGTGGCGACGGTCACGATCCCGGCGGCCCGCTCCAGAGCGTCCTGGGCCGGCCGCCGGAAGAACTGGGCCTCCACCGCGAGCGCGACGAACAACAGCGGGACGACCTGGCTGGCCTGGGCGAAGAATTCCTGGTCCACCCGGGTACCGACGGCGTCGGGGTCGGCCAGGGCGAAGTCCCACAGCGCCCCGGCGATCCAGGCGACGAAGGTACCGATGATCAGCGGCGCGAACGGCCTCAGCCTCTGCCACCCGGCCCGTGGGCGGCTCAGGAGTTCCCGGCGCGGATCGATGCCGAGGAAGACGGCCAGCATCAGGGCGAGCGCCACGATCCAGAGCAGGCACAGGCCGACGGACCAGACCAGGAGCAGCGGATCGTGGTACTCCCCGGCCGGGTTCCCCCATCCGACGGCCGCGAAGTCGATGGCCAGCGTCGCCAGGTACGCGACGAGGAACCAGCCGATCAAGTCCCGGCGCGGGAGCCTCGCGCCCAGCAGCCGGCGCAGGCGCACGGCCACGACGAACAGCACCGGCGCGGAGAAGGTGTCGACGCCGAGCAGGAGCAGGTCCCAGCCGTTCAGCCACCGGCCCAGGAGGTAGACCTGCGCGCTGTCGGCGACACCGCATCCGGGCCGGCGGTCGAGTTCGGCGCAGGCGTCGTACGCGGCGTTGACCAGTTCCTCGCTGAACGCGAACGGCACGAAGAACAGGAACAGCAGCAGGGACGCCCAGGCGACCGCCAAAGGGCTGCGTACCGGCTGGCCCTGACCCGTCATGCGGTGAGGTTAGGTCGCGTGGGCCATGATGCGGCAGGCTTTGACCGGGCCCGGGCCGCTCGCCTCTTCTTGTCCGCAGATACCCCGCCAGTCCACCGGGAAAACGCCCAGCCGCCGGAACACCGCGCGACATCGCAGATACCGCAGATACCGCACGGTTTCCGCCCCGTGCCGTCCCGCCCTGTGGCAGGCTGATCCCACGCCACATCAGGGGGGACTGCTGTGCTGCCGGAAATCCTCACGGGCGCCGCCGCTGCCGGGGGCACCGCCGTCGTCGCCGCCATGGCCGAAGACTCCTGGCAGCAGGTCAAGGCGCACGCCGTGCGCCTGCTGACCCGCGAGCCCGACGACCAGGACGCCGCCGAGCGCGTCGCCGGGCGCCTGGAGCGTTCCCGTACCGCCATCGAGACAGCCGCCCCGGCCCGGCGCGAGCAGGTGACCGCACAGCACACCGCCGCCTGGACGCTCGCGCTGGAGGAACTGCTCGAAGAGCACCCCGATCGCCTCGACAAAGTGCGTGAGTTCGCGCGGCAGAACGAGACTCACGTGGTGCTGAACATCCGGGCCCACGACCAGGCACAGGTGCCCGTGGTCGCCCGCGGCGTGCAGTACAACACCTTCGGCGTGCCACCCCGGCACGACGCCTGAGCCCACCGCCCCGATGACCGACCCGACCACAGCGACCAACCCGACCAGCCCGACCACCGTGACCAACCCCGCCCCGGTGACCGTGCACGTCCATGCGCATCACGGATCCATCGTCTCCGCCGTGGGTTCCGGCACCCAGCACAACCACACCCACGAACCCGAACACGAACCCGGCGACGTGGCCCGCGGCTACGCCGACGCACGCCGGCGCGGGCTGGCACTCTCACTGGAACCACCCTCCGGGCACCGGGACGAGCACCGCCCGGTCCGCGGGCACACCGCCCTCATCCGGCACCTGGAACAGGTCGTGCTCTCCCCCGGCCCGGGCAGCACCCACGTCCTGCACGGACTGGGCGGATGCGGAAAAACCAGCCTGGCCCTGGAAATCGCACACCTCGCCGACCGGGCCGGCCTGGCGGTCTGGTGGGTCACCGCCGACACCCGCGCCAACCTCGAGACCGGCCTGCGCACCCTGGCCACCCGCCTGGGCGCCGCCGAGTCCGAACTGACCCACCGGCACGCCCCGGACGTCCTCTGGGAACGCCTGCACGCCCTCGACCCCGAAACCCGATGGCTGCTCGTGCTCGACGACGCCGAGCACCCCGCCGACCTGCTCGACAGCCCCTTCGGCACCCACGACGGCCGCAGCTGGCTGCGCCCGCACCCCGGCGACACCGGAACCGTACTGGTCACCAGCCGCTCCGGCGGCAGCCCCTGGGCCTGGTGGTGCACCCAGCACGTCATCCACCCGCTGGCCACCGAAGACGCCGTGACCACCCTCTACGACCACGTGGGCCCCTGGGCCGGAGACACCCACGACGCCACCGCACTCGCCGAGAGCCTGGGCCGGCTCCCCCTGGCCCTGACCATCGCCGGGTCCGCGCTCGCCCGCAACGCCGACTGGCCCTGGCCGGAACCGGGCACCCCGACGACGTTCCGGGAATACCAGCAGGCCGTGCTGCGCGACGGCGCGCCCGACGCCGTGGACGGGATCGTCGCGCGGGTGTGGGACGTGGCGGTCCAGGGCCTGCGCTCGCGGGGCCACCACCGCTGCGAACAGCTCCTGGCCGTGCTGGCCACGATGGCCCAGACGCCGATCCCGGTCGCTCTCCTGCTGCCCACGGCCACGGCCGCGCAGACCCGTTCCCTGGCCGGCGTCACCGGCAACGAGCTGCGCGACCTGACCCGCGCGCTGGGCGAGCAGCACCTGATCGAACTACACAACGCCACCCCGTCCGTTCACCAGAAGCCGCGCGAGCTGAGCATTTTCATGCATCCCCTGGTGCGGTCCGCGGCCCTGCGCGAGCAACCGGCGCCGGTCGCCGACGCCGTCCTGCTGGTGCACAACGCCGTGGTGAACCTGCTCGGCATCCCGGACGAGATCAAGCTGTGGTCGTCGTGGCGGCTCATGGCCCCGCACGCCCACCACCTGATCTTTCTGCTGAGCGCCGCCCTCGACCGCGGCGAGCGCCTGGCGCCCGAGGTGGTGGCCCGGGCCGCCCACGCCGCCAGCCTCACCGCCCGCAGCCTGCACGTCCAGGGCGTCTACGACGTGGCCGGCGGCCAGTTCGAGGCGATCAACGCCCTCACCGGCCCGGTGCTGGGTGAGCGGCACCCGGAAACCCTGCGCTGCCTGCACTACATCGGCGTGCTGGAGCACGAGCGCGGCCAGCACGCCGAGGCCCTGCGCCGCCACGACCACGTGTACAGGCTGCGGCGTGAGGTTCTCGGGCCGGACGACGCCGAGACGCTGCGCAGCCGCCACTACCGGGCCCTGGCCCACCACGCCCTGGGCCAGGTGGACCAGGCCGAGCAGGAGTACCGCCAGGTGCTGGAGAAACGACGCCGGGTGCTCGGCCCCGACCACCGCCACACCTTCGCCACCGAACACAACCTGGTGCGCGTGCGGCACGAACGCGGCCTGCTGAGCGAGGCCGCCCAGGAGTACGAGCAGCTGCACCGGCGCATGGTCACCGCACTCGGCCCCGACTACCGGCACACCCTGGTCACCCAGCACAACCACGCCATGGTGCTGCACGCCCTCGGCCGGCTCGACGAGGCCGAGGCCGGGTTCCGGTTCGTCTGCCAGGCCGAGACCGCCCTGATGGGCGCCGAGCACCCCACCACCCTGTCCGGGCGCTACAGCCTGTGCCGGGTGCTGGCCGACCGCGGCCTGAGCGAACAGGCCGAGCAGGAAAGGCTTTCCGTGCTGGCCGCGCAGGTCCGGGTACTCGGTGAGCACCATCCCGAGACCGTCATCACCCGCGAGCGAAAGCCGGGCCCGGCCCGCTCCGGCCCGATCTGAACCGGCCGCTCACCACCCCAGGGCGGGAGGAATCCCCCCGGCACCCGGCGCTGCACCTCGGCCAATCCGTCTACCCTCAGGCCGATCACCCCCTACTCTTGCCTCCAGGCACGGGTAATACGTTCGCGCGCAGGTCATTACACTGACACCGCCGGGGGGCGAACAAGGTGAGTGAGCACGACAGCGTCCAGATCGCGATCCTCGGCCCGCTGCGGGTGGGTCACGCCGGGGCCTGGCAGCCGGTCACCGCACCGATGGAACGTCACCTGCTCGCGCTGCTGGTGGCCCGCGACGGGCAGCTCGCCACCGACGACTGGCTGATCAGCTACCTGTGGCGCGACCGGGCACCCCGCCAGGCCACCAACACGCTCCAGACCTACGTCTCGCACCTGAGGCCCCTGCTGGAGCCCGGGCACGCGCCAGGCACCCCGTGGACCGTGCTGCGGCGCGAGTCCTCCGGATACCTCCTCACGGCCGGGAACATCGACGGACGCACCTTCACTTCCCTCACCGACAGCGGCATTTCGCACCTGCGGTCCGGATCGCCCGAGTCGGCCGAACGTGACCTGCACGCGGCCCTGCGCCTGTGGCGCGACGACGAGGCGTTCGCCGACGTGATCGCCCCCGAACCGGTGCGGCGGATGACCGACCAGCTGAACGCCCAGCGCCTGCGCGCCTTCACGGCCTGGTTCCAGCTCCGGATCGACTCCGGCCGGGCCGACACGGTGCTCGATGCCCTGCGCGAGCAGCACACCCGGCACCCGTACGACGAAGACCTCACCCGGCTGCGCATGCTCGCCCTGCACCGCTGCGACCGCTCGGCCGAGGCCCTGCGGATCTACGCCGAATCCGCCCGCGCGCTGCGCGAGGAGCTCGGCGCCGATCCGGGCCGGCCCCTGCGGGAAGCACACGCCCAGGTGCTGGCCGCCACGGCGCAGGGGGCCGATGCGGTCGTCGTCCACCAGCCGGTGGTAGCCCTGGCGATGAACCAGCCCGCGCTGCCCGACCCCGCCATTCAGCCCGCCCTCCAGCCGGGCCCGGCCACGAACCACCAGAGCTTTCAGGGACGACGCTGGGCCCTGACGGCATCCGCCGCCGTCGTCGTCGCTCTCACCGCGGTCCTGCTCATCCGGACGCACCACGCCCCGGGCGCTCCCGGCGATCTCAGCGGCGCCACGGCCGGCGACGTGCACAGCGAGTTCGACCTCGAATTGCAGCCGGGGGTACTGCACGACCTGGACGTGCCGCCGGGCACGTCCACCGTGCTGCCGTTCGGTCAGGGTCCGCAGGCGGCCCGTGGGGATCTGTACCGTCCCAAGGGCGGCACCGACCAGGTGCAGGGAGCGCCCTCGGCGCAGGGTGCCTTCAACCAGTTCGACCTGGTCAGCGAACATTCCACCGCGACCGGCTGCCGCGCCCTGCTGCCCAAGGCGGGCGGGAACGTCGCCACAGCGAAACTGCGGGCCGGCAGCCGGATGTGCGTGCGCACGCACGAGGGCCGCTGGGCGCTGCTGGTGGTCACCGAGCTGCCGCCCGCACGGCTGGCGTCGCTGTACCTGCACGTCGTCGTCCTGAATCCCGAACCAGCGCGCTGACCTGCGCATTCACCGCCTCCAGCGAACCTCACGCGAGCCTCACCCGCCGCCGACGAGAGTGTGCCCGTGCCGATCTCCTCCCTCCTTCCCGCAGCCGGCGCCTGGAGCCGGCGTCACTGGCTGCCCGTCACCCTCGGCAGCTGCGTGCTGGCCATCGTCGTGGCCGGCTGGGCCGTGCTGTTCCTCGGCGGCGAACCCGGTTCCGGCGCCGCCGAACGCCCCCTCGGCGGGGCGCTGCCCTGGCAGCGCGGGCCGGCCGCCGGCGGCGCCCAGGTCGCGCCCGATCCCTCAACCGGGGACGACGCCCAGCCCTCACCCCCGAACGGGACCGTCCCCACCGCGCCCGGATCATCGGGTGCCGGACAACCCGGAACGACCGCCCCCACCAGCGGGACAGCCACCGGCGCTCCTGCCCCGCCCAGACCCCTTCCGGGGCAGCCGGTACCACCCGGCCGGACCGGCAGCCCGACCACCGGACCGACGTCCCCCGGCCATCCCACCACCGGACCACCGCCCCCGGGGACCCCGCCCCCGGACCTGCCGACCAGCGGCGTCCCCAGCCACACCGGCCCACCGACGACATACCCGAGCACCACCACCCCGCCCGGTCACCCCACGAGCACCCACCCACGGACCGACCCGCCGAACCCGCCCACCACCACCCAGCCGCCGGTCGGGCCACCGGTCACCCGCACCACCGGGCCGGTGGACGACGCGATCGTCGTGGCCGGGCCGGGAGCGGAGGTGTATTTCCCCCGTGACTTCAGCATCTTCGAGGTCCAGGCCGGCGGGATGCTCCACTGCCAGGGCATCGGCAACACCAATCTGACGACGATCGATGCCATCTCCGTCACCCTGGAGCCGCTGGAGGCGGGCGAGGACTTCGCCTACGTCGATCTTCCCACCGGCAGGGTCTGCGAGGGCAAGAACCTCTTCCCCGACGAAGCCCGGATGGTCGGGCGCTGCGGCACCGGACCTGTCCCGCCGGGGCTCCCGGACGACTTCTCCACCGTTGTGACGGCCTACTGCCACATGAGCGTCCGGGCGCCAGCCCCGGACGGCAGGAACCACCGGGCGAGGATCACCGCGACAGCCGAAACTCTCTGCACCGGGAGAGAAGTGAAGCAGTGCGCCCAGCTGCCCGCCGAGTCCCGGCCGAGCCCGGAGAACCCCGTGCGTGTTCGGTGGCAGGTCTACTCAGCCGTCCTTCGGGCCTGTTACGCCCCCGGCGACACGGCATTGGGCTCACAGGAGGGATGCGTCCGTGAATCCACGACAGCTACGCCGACCGCGTCCTGACCCACCCGTGCCAGCCCCATCCGCACCCACCCCGGCCGAGCCACCGCCGGACGAGCTGCACAACCAGACCGAGTTCATCAAGTTCGCCGTCCAGGTCGTCGCCCCCACCACCGTCGTGACCGCACTGCTCTACTACTTCGGTTATGTCGCCACCCGGGCCCGGTTCGCCTACTTCGGCATCGACCTCGACCTGCTCGGCCTGTCCCAGCAGGCGCTCCTGATGCGCAGTGTCGGCGTCATGTTCCCGCCGCTGGTGCTCGCGCTGACGGTGGTGGCAGCCGGTCTGTGGACCCACGTGACGCTCAACCGGCTCCTCGCCTCCGGGCGGCATCCGCAAACCCTGCGCCGCGTGGGCTTTCTCGTGATCGTCGTCGGCCTGCTCGTGCTGCTGCGGGGGACGGCGGGCATGGTGATCCCCTCGATCGCCGAGAACGAGCCACCCGCCACCACCCCGCTGTGCCTGGCCTCCGGCGCTCTCGCTCTGGCCACCGGCCGCCGCATCCTGGCCCGCACATCCCCCGTCGCGCCGGCACGGGGCAGCCGGTACGAGCTCTCCGCGTGGATCTGCGTGTGGACGATCGTGGCCCTCGGAAGTTTCTGGGCCGTCAACAGTTTCGCCGGGGTGTACGGGCGTGGGCAGGCCACGGTCGACAGCGAGCGCCTGGACGAACGGCCCCGGGTGATCGTGGACACGAAGGAGTCGCTGCGGGTGTCCTATCCGGGCGTGCGTGAGGATCTGCTCGACGGCCCGGACGACCGGCGGTTCGGGTACCGCTCGTCCGGCTGGCGCCTGTACGCGGCGACCGGCGAGCAGATGCTGCTGATCCCCGACGGCTGGCGGCAGGCCGGGACGGTGCTGCTGGTTCCGGTGAACGACGACGTCCGGGTGCAGATGTACCCGTAAGCCTCGACCGGGACCACTGGGATGATGACGGCATGCGCCGCACCGAGTTGAGCGCGGCCAGCAACAAGCCACCCTTGAGGACGAACGTGTCCCGATGCGCGCTCGCAGCCAGGCGGGCCAGGAACCGTTCGAGAACGTAGAGAACGAGCAGCTCCTGGGTGGAGCGCGCGGTCGACGCGCCAGGTTTTGCAGGTCCAGATAGGCCCGCCCGTCGGCGCTGGCCCGTGTCGGCCTGCTCACGATGCTTCCAGGACGTCGAGGGCGTTGCGCAGCGGACCAAGGACGTTGAGGGACCGGGCGAGCTCGATGAGTTCGCTGCGGTCAGCGTCGCGCCGGGCGAGATAGCGACGCAGGGCACCGAAGGCGAGCGGCTCGCCGATCCGATGGCGTAGCCGCATCAAGTCGACGACGGTCCGGGTAGCCGAGTACATCCGGACAGGTTCACCGGGCGCGGCTTCGAGATGTGTCAGGCCAAGATCAAATGTTCCCGGCTCGAACCGCGACACCTCTACCGGTGGAAAGGCGATCTGGGGTGGCCGGGTTCCCCGTGGGACCGCAATGCTCACAACGGCGGGAAGCTCGTCGGTGAGATCCCAGACCGACGCTGCCGAGATCAAGCAGATCGTGGCGCCCGGAGCCCGACGAGCCACAGCGAGGAAATCGGGGTAAGACGGCACGGGGGCGTCAGCGTGCCGGAAGACGCCCCTGGAAAGTTCCAAAACCTGCCCGGTATCGCGCCATCGGTACACATCACGAGGATGAATGCCGGCCTGACGGGCTTCGGCCAGAGTGAAGGTCGTTGGCAGCGATCCCAGCCCTTCCATGGATATAAACGCAGCCACATAGGATCGAGGTGGCAACGTTTGTATCCAGCGAGCGGAGTTGCGTCGGGCGGCTTCCCTGCCCGCACGAAGACTCCGCCAGCGCTCCCGGACAACCGGGCGCGACTTCCAGCCCGCCAAGAACATCCCGAGCATCTCGTCGCGCCGACGCCTACAGGGAGCAGCCAATCCGTTCGCCCAGGGAACACAGGAGAGCCGGCACCTCCTCCGGTGCCCTGGCGACCGCCTACGTCGGCACGGGTTCGGCCGTCACCGCGCCGGTCCGGCGAGTAGGCCAGAGATCAGGCGCTCACCGATGAACCGCGACAGCACAGCCATCAGCGAACGTCAGCGCTCCTGACACCCAGGGCGCAGAATGCCACCGCCCTGCCGGCATCACCTCTGATCAGCAACGATTTCTGCATCTGCCCTCGCCCTCGGCAGGAGCCATCTGACCAAAATCCCGATCAGGCGCCCTGACGCACACGACGTGCGTCCGGCGTCCACCAGCACGCCGGCAGCCACCGCGAACGCGACACCCGAACGCTTCCAACTCGAAGCACTTGCTTTGAATTTGAAACAGGGCTACCTTCATCTCAGTTGCTTCGAATCCGAAGCACCCCACGGAAGGAAGACATCATGAAGGCAGTTCGCTTCCACCAGGTCGGCGGCCCCGAGGTCCTGCGCTACGAAGACGCCGAGCAGCCGGTCCCCGGCCCGGGCCAGGTCCGCGTCCGTGTCGCCGGCTCCGCGTTCAGCCCGGCCGACGCCGGACTGCGCGGCGGATTCCTGCCGATCCCGATCACGCTGCCGCACATCCCGGGCTACGACGTGTCGGGCACGGTCGACGCGCTCGGCGACGGCGTGGACAGCCTGAGCCTCGGCGAGAACGTCATCGGTTTCATCCCCATGACGGCGGACGGCTCGGCCGCCCAGTACGTCGTCGTCCCGGCGGAGTCCCTGGTCAGGGCGCCGCAGCGGATCCCGCTGGCCGACGCGGCGGGCCTGCCGTCGGTCGGGCTGACCGCCTCACAGGCCCTGTTCGACGCCGGCCACCTCCAGGCCGGGCAGCGGATCCTGATCAACGGGGCCGGCGGCCCGGTGGGCGGCTACGCGGTGCAGCTGGCCAAGCGCGCCGGGGCCCACGTCGTCGCCACGGCCAGCCCGCGCAGCCGGGCCATCGTCGAGGCCGCCGGAGCGGACGAGATCATCGACCACACCACCGTCTCCCTGCTCGAGGCGGTGACCGAGCCGGTCGACGTGCTGCTCAACCTCGCCCCGATCACCCTGGAGGACTTCACCGCCCTGACGGCCCGGGTGCGGGACGGCGGTGTGGTCGTGTCCACCACGCCGATGGTGACCACCCCGGGCGACGAGAGCAGGGGCGTGCGGGCCGAGACGATCTTCGTCCAGCCCGACGCCGGCACGCTCGCGCACCTCGTGGCCCTGATCGACAGCGGTGACCTGCACGTCGAGATCGCCCGGCGGGTGCCGCTGAGCGACCTGCCCGCCCTGCACGCGCAGGCCGAGGCCGGCCAGGTTCACGGCAAGGTGATCATCGTCCCGCCGGCCGACTGAGCCCGCCTGACCAGGGCGCCGAAGCTCCCCCGACCGTCTCAGCAGACGACCGACAGGGAACCGTCCCCGCTGCCCGGCCCTGGCATGTGCCGATCGGTGATCTGCACGGCCAGGGCGCGCAGCGCCTGCTGGTCCTGCGGCCGCAGAGCGTCCGCGACGTCGGGCAGACGCCGGGACACGTCGGCGTACAGCGACTCGGCGACCTGCTTGCCCTGCGGGGTGACCCTGAGCAGGATCACCCGCCGGTCGGTCTCCGGGCTCCCGCGCCGCACCAGGCCCCGCCGCTCGATGCGGTCGACCAGCTGGTTGGTCGTGCTGCGCGGCATCGCCGAGCACTTGGGCATCCAGCGCCCCGAAGGCGCCGCCAGGCCGAGCATTTTCATCATGAGCTACCCCGTCGGCGGCAAGACCGGCACCTACGACGACCTCAACGCCGAGAAGCACTTCACGGGCATGGACGTGCCCATGAACACGGTCGCCGGGAACGAGATGCTGGTGCTGGACGCAGCCCGCCGCTACCCCGGCATCGACACCTTCGGCCTCAACCCCGGCTTCGTCAAGTGCGACATCCGCGGCAACCTGCTGGGCGCCGGAAGCCTCAAACACCGTGCGACGGAAGGCCTTCTCGAGCTGTTCACCCCCAGCGCCGACGACTACGCCCGGCGCATCGTGCCGCGCCTGGCGTCCCCGGACATCACCGGCCGCCGCGGCGCCATGTTCAGCAACAAGGGCCGGGCGATCCAGCCCACCGGAAGATCTTCCACAATTCCCGGGATCGCCCTCAACCTTTGGTCCCGGTCAGCGCGTTTATGAGGGAGTGATGCTGAAACGCGAGGACGGTAGGAGAGTGCTGAACGGTGCGGGGCGTGGCAAGTGAGGAAGAGGGGTTCCAGGTCTTCGTCCAGCAACACTGGCGATCGCTGAACCGGACAGCCTTTCTGCTGACCGGAGACCGGGGCCGCGCGGAAGACCTGGTGCAGAGCGCCTTCGAGAAGGTTCACCGTCGGTGGCACCATGTTTCGCAGATGGACGCACCGCTGGAGTACGTGCGGCGGGTGATGGTGACCACAGCGATCTCGTGGCGGCGTCGGCGGGGTTCTGGGGAGATCCCGAGTCTGTCGGTCGATGTCGGGCTGCATGATCCGTACGAGCGCATCGATCAGCGCGAGCAGCTGATCGGCGCGTTGCGGCAGTTGCCGAACAAGATGCGGGCCGCCCTGGTGCTGCGCTACTTCGAGGACCTGTCCGAGGCCGATGTCGCGGCTGCGATGGGCTGTTCGGTCGGCACGGTGAAGAGCCACATCTCGCGGGGCCTACAACGGCTGCGCGAGAAGATCGGAGACGAACCCGGTCGCCTCTCCCTGCCTGACGATCCCGCACTGAGGAGAGCGTGATGAACATCGAGACCGAACTGCGCGAGGTGCTCGCCGACGAAGCCACCTTCGCCGGTGACATGCTGGATCCCTACGGCACGTTCATCCGCCGGGAGACGAAACGCCGCCGGGCCCGCCGGCTACGGTTGGCCACCGGGATGGCGGCCGTGGTCGCCGGCGTGGTCGCCGTCGCCGGGGTCCAGGTGTACGACGGCAGGCATTCCGCCCCTGCCCTCCCTGCCATCGTGTCCAGTCAGGAGGGCATTCCCGGTGCGGCGTTGCTCAGCAGCCCGCTGCGCGGTTCCCTGGCCCAGGACGAGGCCTTCATCGAGGCGATGCAGCCGCGGGTGTCCGCGAGCGGTGACGTCACGATCCTGTATGCCTCGGACGTCGGCGACCAGCGTCTGGTCCTGGCCTGGGCGCAGGAGAGCGCGCAGGGCACGGCGCCGCACCCGACCAGTGAGAACGGCTTCCTGGTCTGGTTCGCCGGGCCGAGCGGGGCCTCGGCGCAGAAGATGCAGTTCCGTCAGCGCAGCCCTCTGCTCCAGGGGGCTTCCTCGTTCGTGGAGGCCAGTAACGACGCCGAAGGGTTGGCAGTGGTGATCGGCCCTCAGGGTTACACCGCCGAGGTCTCCAGTAACACCAGCTCCGTCGACACGGCCCAGGACACGGTCGGGAAAAGCACCCCTCTGGCCACGGGAGCGACCGGCAGCGGTGTCGTGGAGACGGTTCTGCCGCCGCAATCGGCCCCACCCACCTTGACCGGCACGCTGATCAGGGACGGGCAGCGCACTTCCGTGACCGGCGACGGCATGACCTGGTCGGAGACAACGCACACCGCACCCTGACACCGTCCAGCAGGTCGTACGAGCCGATCCCGCCCAGGACAGCGCCAAACCCGCGATCCGCGCGCTGTCCTGGGCGGTCAACGGCCCAGGAAGAAACCACCGGGCCACCGTTTCCAGCACGTTCATCACGAAAATGACCGCAGCACAAGACATCCAGCACCCGCGGTACCAGCACATCACCCGGAAGCACGCTCAGCCGTTCCCGCGACACCGTCAGCCTGGCGTCACGACCTTCGCTGCTCCGCCCTCACGGCGCCGCGGTTGAGACCGGTCAGCACCCGCTGCACCCCCAGCACCAGGCAGCCGGCCAGCACCATCCCCGCCAGGTTCACCCCCAGCTGGGCCGCCGCACCACCGATCTCGTCCGGCACCCACACCGCGAGCGCCAGCGCCAGGTTCCCCGCGGCGGGCACCGTGGTGACCGAGATGAAGACACCGACCAGAGCGTTGGAGCGGCCCGCCGTCAGGGACAGCACCCCGGCAGCTCCGGC
Organism: Kineosporia corallincola; assembly: GCF_018499875.1. Classification (GTDB taxonomy): domain Bacteria; phylum Actinomycetota; class Actinomycetes; order Actinomycetales; family Kineosporiaceae; genus Kineosporia; species Kineosporia corallincola. The sequence continues at coordinate 24,344 of NZ_JAHBAY010000019.1, forward strand.
CAGCAGAGCGACCACGAACGACCAGCGGTCCGGGGTCCAGATGAAACCGGTGAACGGGCGATCGGCCGCGACGTCCGCGGCCGTGACCCAGCCCGCCGCCCGCCCGGCCAGGGCCGCCAGCGTGGTCACGGTGATCGCCAGCAGGAACCCCAGGACCAGCAACCGGACCGCACCGACCACCACCGGCCGCAACCCCAGGACCAGACCGACGGCGACGGCCGAGACCGGCCCGAACTCCGGACCGACGACCATCGCCCCGACCACCAGGACGGAGGAGTCGGTCAGCACCGCGACGGCGGCGATCAGCGTGGCCAGGATCAGGAACGTGTGGAAGGCCCACGATCCCCGCGCGTCCGATCGGGCCTGCCCGACCACCCGTTCCCAGACGATCCCGTCGTCCGGCGAACCGGGAGCCGCGCGCTCGGCGGCCTCGGCGGCGTCGGAGCGGATCGTGTCGATGTCCTGCATGGCCACGGTCGCGTTCCGGTCGACCCCGAGGGTCTGCAAGGTGGCGTCCACGTCCGAGACCGCCTCGCGGGCGACGTCGCACAGCACCATGTCGCCCGGCGGATCCTGGACCGCACCCGGTAGGACCGCGACGTTGAACACCCGGGAATCGCGGCAGAGGTAGTCGATGACGTCCTTGCTCGCACCACCGGGCAGGACCAGACGCAGATGGATCACACGGGGCATCGTGCCAGTACGGGGAGCGGCTGAACAGCCCACAGGCACCCGACCCGGACCCGACAACCGCGGGGCGCGTGGCACGACGATCGGGACACCGCCCTCGCCAACTGTTTCCCGTTGGCAGACCAGAAGATTGGTGGACGACGCCCGCCGGTCCGAGCGCCACGGAAACGCCCTCGGGGCCCTCGCGTTTCCGCCGCTCCCGGCCTTCCGGCCCGGCGCACCGCCGCCGATCCGTCGACCGGCGTCCCGAGCCCTCTCGAAACCGTTGCCAGAGAACGTTTGACGAGCACGCGACACCGAACGCCCGGATCCTTTACCGCTTCGCGCGACACCCGCAACCCCAGCCGCCGACACCTGTCGCCAAATCCTCGACGGCACAGCACTTCCGGATGTGACGCAGAAAACAGTAACGAATTCCCGCCCGCCAGAACGCTGTCTGTCTAGTTGCGAACTCCGTGAAGCGCGGGTCCCATGGTGCAGGACCCGATCTTGGGATCGAGCCGGAAAGGACAGTCATCCAGCCTCTGGAGGAGTGGTGAACGACAACGACCAGAACGACCAGAACGACCTGCCGAACGAGGACGAGATCGATGGCCCTGACGCCCCGGTCCCGGACGTTCCGGTGGAACAGCTGTGGGCAGAGGTCGAGTCCCTGCGCCGGGGACTGCTGACGCGCGAGCTGACGGGCCAGGCCACCGGGCTGCTGGCGGCCTGGCTGAGCATCACCACCGACCAGGCCTGGCAGATCGTCAGCGGGGTCTCGAACCACACCAACCTCCGCGCCCGTGAGGTGGCCCGGCTGCTGGTCGACTCGGCGAACGACGCCGTCGCCGGCGAGGCCGACCAGGAGCAGATGCTCAAGATCGCCGATGCCATCGACATCGTCTACGCCCGGCACATCCGCCCGGCGGCCCCCACCCCACCCGTCTCCGGCCCGGCCGTCTGACCCGCCGGCCCAGCAGACTCAGCAGGGCCCAGCTGATGACGGTCTGCACCGCCGCCCCGGGACCGGCCGACGAGGACCGGCTGCGCCAGCTGGCCATCTGGGCCGCCGACCGGCAGAGCGAACAGCCGGGCATCCGCACCTAACTCAGGACCACGTTGATCGACGCGATGATCTGGTCCCGGCGCGCGTGCGGGTTCAGCCCCCGCATCACGGCGTCGGACAGCGGCCGTCCCTCGACCACGTGCTGCACGGCTGCGGCGCTGACCGCGATCCCGTAGTGGTCGGTGGCCCAGGCCGCGTACCGGGCGGCCAGGTCATCGGTCAGGATGAGCAGCATCCCCGAGCCGTCCGGCCCGGGGCCGGGTGGGAACTCGATATTCGCTCCGGTCTGCCAGGTCTCGTCACCGGGACGGCGCCACAGGATCGCCGTGGCGACGAAGTCCGGATCGTCGAGCTGGGACGCGAAGACCTCCGGCAGGCCGTCGGTCAGGCCCGGCCACAGTTCCCGGTCCTCGTCGCGGTAGGGCGACATCGGCGACTCGTGGTCGAACACCCGAATGAAGGCGCCGTCGGCGGTGAACACGATCGTCCACTCGTTGCCGTCACCGTCGTCCATGAACGCGGCCTCGCCCTCGCCCCACGACCGGGTGTAGCTGTAGCGGGGGAAGTCGGAGCCGAGGATGCTCTCCAGCACGGCCAGCGCGCGACACCGGCGACGCAGACCGTCGACATCCGGCAGAAGGGCGGCGATGTCGTGGCTGGAGTCCCGGGAAGTCACGATCGCCGATCCTAGCCGCGTTCGTGCCGCTCACTCGTCCAGATAGTCGCGGGCGATTGTCGCGGCGTCTTCCTGGTCCAGGGTGAAACGCCCGAGGGCTGCCGAAAGCTTGTCCGTGGTGAGGTTTTCCGAGAACGCGTTCAGGGCCGTCACCGCCTCGGGCGGCAGGACACCCTTGCGGGCCAGGGGGATGACGTTCTGCACCCCGAACAGGCGCCGGGGGTCATCGAGCACGACGAAGTCCTCCTGGGCGATCACCGGGTCGGTGGAGAGCAGGCCACCCAGCTGGACCCGCCCGGTCCGGAGCGCCTGAACCGTCAGTGGGCCACCGGCGTCCAGCGCCTGGAAATTCTTGAAGTTCAGCCCGTACTCGCTCCTGAGGCCGACAAGGCCCTGCTGCCGTTCCCGGTACTCGGGACCGGCACCGACGACGAGGTCCCCGGCCACCGGGGGCAGGTCGGCCAGCGAGGTCAGAGCGTACCGGTCGGCGGTCCGGCGGGTGACCACCAGAGCGTCCTTGGCCTCGGCCGGGGCCGGGTCCAGAAGCTCCAGGCCGGAGGGCAGTTCGTCGTCCAGGCCCGCGGCGACGGCCTCGGCGCTGCCGGCGTCCACCGGCTCGTTCCCGGCCAGGTAGGCCAGCAGCGCGCCGTTGTACTCGGGGAGGACGTCGATGGACCCATCCCGCAGGGCGGGCACGTAGATCTCGCGCGAGCCGATGCCGAAGCGACGCTCCACGTGCAGGCCGGCGTTCTCCAGCACCTGGGCATACATCTCCCCCAGGAGCTGGCTCTCGGGGAAGTTGGCCGACCCGACCGTGATCGTCGTCCCACCGGTGGCCGGGCTCGGTTCCGCGCTCCGCAGGGGATCGCCGCCTCCCCCGCAGGCCGCCAGCCCGATGGACAGAACACTAAGCACGGACAGGACGAGAAGACGACGGCGTGGCACGGTGACTCCTGTTTCGGTGGTGAGCATGTTCACTCGGATTCACTCGGACAGCGGTTCAGGAAGAGCTCTCGCGCTCCGGCCCAGCGCCAGCAGCGCGAGCAGCGACCCGCCCACGCCGGCGACCATCACCCCGAGCATCGGGACGGCGGTCCGGTCCCCTCCGGCGCTGGCCAGGGGAGCCGCCGCGGCCATGGCCAGGGCGCCGGCCACGCCCTGCACGGCGGCGGCCGTCCCGGCGACGTGGCTGGTGGCGGCAGCGGCCAGCGCGGTGGAGTTGCCGTAGATGAAGGCCTGCACGGCCATCAGCACCAGGAACCCGGCGCAGACCAGCACGACGGGCGAGTGCAGCAGACCGACCGCGACCGCCAGCGCCGCCACCGCGACGGCGGCACCCGCCAGGCCGCCGGCCACGAGCACCTGCGGCCGGACCCCGTGCCGCCCGACCAGCCGGGCATTGAGCATCGCGAGCACCACCTGGGCCAGCGCGGTGGAGGCGAAGAACAGCGCGTAGGGCAGCGGCGCCATGCCCTTCATCCCTTGCAGCAGATAGGGGGCGTCGGCGATGTAGGCCATCATCGCGAAACCCGACAGGGCCGCGACCAGCATCCAGCCCAGAAAGACGCGATTGCCCAGCACCTGCGCCAATCCGCCTGCCGATGTGGGGCTTTCCCCGCCACGCCGTCGTCGCCGTGCGGGCAGGGACTCGGGAACCACCCGGGCGGCGGTGACGCTCATCAGCAGCCCCAGCGCGGCCAGGGCCCAGAAGATGGCCCGCCAGGTGCCGAGCGTCAGAACCGCGGCCCCGGCCACCGGGGCAATCATTGGCGCCAGACCGCCGAGCGCCATCAGCAGCGACATCACGCGCACCAGCTCGGGGCCGTGCGTGAGATCGACGACCACGGCGCGGGCCACGACCGCCGCCGTCCCGCCGCCGAAGCCCTGGACCAGGCGCACACACGCCAGCACCGTCACGTTCGGGGCCAGCGCGCAGCCGACCGCGCCGGCCAGGCAGACCAGGGCGCCGGCCAGCAGCGGGCCCTTGCGCCCGTACCGGTCCGAGAAGGGCCCGCCCCACAGCTGCCCCGCGGCCAGCCCGACGAAGAAGGTGGTCAGGGTCAGGCCCAGCACTCCCGCACTGGTGCCCAGATCGTCCATGACCTCCGGAAACGCGGGGGTGTACATGTCTGTCGCGAACGGCGGCACGGCCGTTTGCAGAGCCAGGACGGCGATCAGGACGATGCCGACCCGGGCTGCCCCGGAGGCGTTTTCGCCGGCGTCCCGGGCCTGGCCTGCCTCTTCGGATGTGCTGCTCACCCCAGCAACATACATCGATTCGAGGTACCTCGAATCGAGGTGTAGGATGACCGGGTGATCGAGCTGATGATCCTGGGCTTCCTGGCCGAGGGCCCCCTGCACGGGTACGAATTGCGCCGCCGCATGGAGCAACTGCACGGGCACACCCGCACGATCAGCGACGGCACGATCTACCCCGCCATCAAGCGGCTGCTGGCGGCCGGCCTGCTGAGCGAGCGGAACGAGGCCGGCACCGGCGCCGCCCGGCGCAAGACCCTGCACCTGACCGGCGACGGGCGCCGGCGCCTGGAGCAGATCCTGCGCGAGGCCGACGGCCACGACATCACCGACAGCGGCCGGTTCAACCTGGTGCTGACCTTCCTGTCGCTGCTGCCCGACCCGCAGCAGCGGCGGGAGGTGCTGGCCCGGCGCCTGGCCTTCCTCGACCAGCCGGCCAGCTTCTTCTACGACGGCGAGCGTCCTCTGCGTGCCGAGGAGGTCCCGGACCCGTACCGGCGCGGTCTGCTGCTGATCTCCCGGGCCACCAGCAAGGCCGAACGTGCCTGGCTGCGTGAGCAACTCACCCCCGAACAGAACAGGGAGCCCCGATGACCGAGACCATGCATGCCGTGGTGCTGGATGCGCCTGGGCCGACCACCAGCTTCCACGTGCGTGACGTACCCCTGCCCCGGCCCGATCCGGGCTGGGTCCGCATCCGGGTCAGGGCTTTCGGCCTGAACCGCTCGGAACTGATGACGCGCCAAGGACATTCGGGTGCGCACGTCACCTTCCCGCGGGTGCTGGGGATCGAGGCCACCGGCACCGTCGACGAGGACCCCAGCGGCACCTTCACCCCCGGCCAGCAGGTCATGACGATGATGGGCGAGATGGGCCGGCGCTACGACGGCGGGTACGCCGAATACACCTGTGTCCCGGTCGGTCAGGTGATCCCGTTCAGCTCGGAACTGGACTGGGCCACGCTCGGCGCGGTGCCCGAGATGCTCCAGACCGCCTACGGTTCCCTCACCGACGGTCTCGACGCGCAGCCTGGCCGGAGCATCCTGATCCGGGGCGGCACCTCGTCCGTCGGCCTGGCCACCGCCGTGCTGGCCCGACGGCTGGGCATGACCGTGCTGTCCACCACCCGCAACCCGGCCAGGGCGCAGATGCTGCTCGACCTCGGCGTCGACCACGTGCTCATCGACGACGGCGAGATCGCCCGCCAGGTCCGCGCGATCCTGCCCGACGGCGTCGACACCGCCATCGAACTGGTCGGCACAGCAACACTTCCCGACACGCTGCGCGCCACCACCCGGCACGGCGTCGTGTGTTTCACCGGGATGCTGGCGAACGAGTGGATCGTCAGGGAGTTCGAGCCCATGCACTTCATCCCGCGCGGCGTGCGCCTGACCGCCTACTCGGGCGAGGCGTCCGACCTGCCCACGGACGTCCTCCAGCAATTCCTGGACGACCTCGCGGCCGGCACCGCGAAGGTGCCGATCGACATCGTCCACGGCCTCGAGGGCGTCGCCGGCGCGCACGCGCGGATGGAGGCCGGCACGTCGCAGGGCAAGCTCGTGGTGGTCGTCTGAGCCTTCACCGCCCCGGCCCTCACCCCCGGTCGGTGGGGTAGGGCCGGTCGTGCACGAAGCTCTTCATCACCAGCGTCGAGTTCAGCCGCTGCACGCCCGGCAGCGCGGACAGCACGTCGTCCTCCAGCCGGGCGTAGGCGTCCAGGTCGGTGGTGCGCACCCGCAGCAGATAGTCCGGGTCGCCGAACAGACGCTGGGCCAGCAGCACGTTCGGGATCGCGGTGACGGACTCCTCGAACGCCAGCAGGGTGGCCCGGTCCTCCTGCTTCATGGTGACGAACACCAGCGCCTCGAACCCCAGCCCGAGCACCTTCGGATCGACCACCGCCCGGTACCCCACGATCGCCCCGGCCGCCTCCAGATCGCGCACCCGGCGATGGGCCGGCGAGACCGTCAGGCCCACCCGCGCCGCCAGATCCGTGACGCTGAGTCGGCCGTCCACCTGTAGCTCAGCAAGAATCTTCCGGTCCAGAGCATCCACGACCCATATTCTGCTCCAGATCCCCTGTCGGCAGGCAAAAGTCGGGAACACCTTCTGTCACTCCTTGCGTACGCTCCTCGGCAACAGCGCGGCGACCGCCGAGGAGGCACCGTGCAGATCACCGCCGTCGCGGGGTTCGCCGCCGTCGCGTTCACCCTGATCGCCGTCCCCGGCCCGGACTGGGCCTACGTGCTGGCCGCCGGGGCCCACGACCGCGTCGTGCTGCCGGCCGTCACCGGGCTGATGATCGGCTACACCCTGATCACCCTGGTCGTCGTCGCGGGTGCCGGGCCGCTCCTGACCCGCCGGCCCTTCGCCCTGACCGTCCTGACCGTGGCCGGCGCCGGGTATCTCACCTACCTGGGCGTGCGCACGATCCGGGCTTCGGGCCGGGTTCCCGGCGCCCCGCAGGCTCCCCTGGCGTCCTCCCCCGGGCGCTACCTGGTGCGCGGCATCGGCGTCAGCGCCCTCAACCCGAAGGGCCTGCTGGTGTTCCTGTCCATCCTGCCGCAGTTCACCCGGGAGTCCGGCGCCTGGCCCCTGTCCGCCCAGATTGCCGTCCTGGGAAGCGTTTTCGTGCTGATCACGGCCCTGTTCTACGTGCCGCTCGGGTACGCCGCGGACCGGGTGCTGGGCGCCCGGCCCGGCCTCACGCGGATCACCACCCGGATCGCCGGCGCCGCCATGATCGTGCTCGGCCTCGCCCTCCTCGCCGAACACGTCCTCCATGACATCGGGTGAGGACGCCCGCGGCCAGGTTCGTGTGGGAACGCGGGCTGTCGTGGTGGGCCCCATCCGGAATCTGCCCGTCCGGTCCTCGGTCGTGCCCGTACGGTCATCCCTTTCGGCGGCCGCGGGTGTTAGTAGTGGAACCGGGACCACTCACCGCCGCAGCCGCAGGAGCCACCTTGAAACGCGAACCGACGGGGCGCCCTGCTTCCGCACCCCGAAGCACCCGGACCGTGGACCGGGCTCCGCAGCGGCCCGGGCCCTCCGCGCCCGGCCCCGACCTGCTCGCGACCCTGCAACGCGCCGTGGGCAACACGGCGGTGGCCCGCGCCGTGCAGCGTCTCCCGGCGCCCGGCTCCCCTCACGACGCCTCGTCCGTGCAGGCGGTGCTGGCCTCGCGGGGGCAGCCGCTCCAGCGCGCGCTGCGCCAGGAAATGGAGGCCCGGCTCGGCGCGGACTTCTCCGACGTGCGCCTCCACACCGACCAGGCGGCCCAGCGGTCCGCGGCCGGAATCGGCGCCCGGGCCTACACGTCCGGCCACCACGTCGTCGTGGGCCGGGACGGCGGCGACAAGCACACGCTCGCCCACGAACTCACCCACGTGATCCAGCAGCGCACCGGGTCGGTGTCCGGCACCGTCACGGATGACGGCCTCAGGGTCAGCGACCCGTCCGACCGGTTCGAGCAGCAGGCCGAAGCCACCGCGGCCGACGTGATGTCCGGCCCGGTGCCGACGGATCACGTGCACAGCACGGACCCGGCGCGCGGGCACGGCGGCCCTGCCACGGTCCAGCGCGTCTTGGAGAAAGGGCTCGCGAAGGGCACCCCCGTCGTCAAGCACGAGGACGAGGCGGACAGCCCGGTGGCCTACACCATCCACGGGTTCAGCTTCGGCTCCTATCTGATCGCCGGCGGTGAGGGCACCAGCAAGCCCCGGGTCACGCTCGCCGACAAGGGGTGGGGCACCGTCGAGAATCGCGAACAGTCGCGCCAGGAGTATCTTTCCGCCCGCCAGGAGCAGCTGGACCCGCAGGCCGTCGCGGCCCGGCAGAAGCAGCAGGACCTCGACCTCGGCGAGAACTACCTCAGCGCGGACTACCGCCGGATCAACCCGCTGCTGGCGGCCTTCGAGGCCGTCGGCTACACCCCCGAGCAGGTCGTCACACCCGGATTCTCCTACCAGCAGAAGGAGGACCAGGTGCTCACCGCCTGGCGCGAGCTGGCCGTCTCACGCGGTTACGACAACGAGACCGCCACGCAGGCCTGGGACGCCCAGCACCTGCGCAACACCTACGACATCTTCGCCCGGATCAACGGGGTGTGGAGCGACTTCCCGACTCCGGCCGCGAACGCGGAGAACAAGGTCGTGCGCGGCGACAGCCGATACCTGTACGAGTCGTTCGGCGGCGTGCTGAAGCACGAGAACCATCCGGAGGGCGGATATGTCACGATCAACCGGGAGATCTCCTGGCCGGCCGTCCTGTCCACCACGTACGGCAACCCGCTGACCCACTCGTACGTGAAGGGCAAGGAGATCGTCTGGGAGTTCAGCCTGCCCGAAGGCCACCGGGGAAGGACGCTGGGCGGCAACAACAAGTCCGAGGAGGAGATGACCTTCCCGGTCGGCACCCGGATCAGCATCAAGCAGATGCTGGTGCGCAAGGGCGATCACGCGGGCGACCTGACGGCGAAGTACGGCCCGGACGCCGTGGTGATCGTGTTCGCCGACATTCTCTGAGCCACCCCCACCGAGCGCGTCCCGTGAACATCGGGTGAGGACGCCCGCGGCCACGGGGCGGGACGCCCACCGTCCCGGTGCGTGGGGACGTCCGCTGTTGCGGTCGTCCCCGCCCCGGTGAACAGTGTGGTGGCCGCACGACCGACAAGGCAGGCAAGGAGAACAAGGTGCCGATCTGGTTGCAGGCAGGGCTGTGGGGCCTGTTCGCCGGGGGCGCGCTGGTGATCGGCGCGGCCGTGGCGTGGTTCCTGCCGGTGCGCCCGCGAATAGTGGCCGGTGTCATGGCTTTCGGCGCCGGCGTCCTGATCTCCGCGCTCGCCTTCGACCTGGTGGACGAGGCCGAGACCGGCGGTGGCCTTGCCCCGACGGTGATCGGGTTCCTGGCCGGGGCGCTCGTCTACGTGGCCGCGAACGTAGCGCTGGACCGCCGGGGCGCCCGTCATCGCAAGCGTTCCGGCGACCAGCAGCCCTCCGAGCAGGAGCAACAGGGCAGTGGTGCGGCCATCGCCGTGGGGGCCCTGCTGGACGGCGTCCCCGAATCGGTTGTTCTGGGTCTGTCGTTGCTGAGCGGGGACGGCGTGGGTGTCGCCGTCCTGGCCGCCATCTTCATCTCCAACCTGCCCGAAGGGCTCTCCAGCGCGGCCGGTATGAGGCGCAGCGGCCGCGGCGCCGGCTACGTGTTCGGCGTCTGGGGCGCCATCGCGGTCGCCAGCGGCCTGGCCGGCCTGCTGGGATCCGTTCTGCTGCAAGGAGCATCGCCCGCACTGATCGCCACGATCACCGCGGTCGCGGCCGGCGCGATCCTGGTCATGGTGGCCGACACGATGATCCCCGAGGCCTTCGAGCGGACCCACGTCTACACCGGCCTGATCGCCACGATCGGCTTCATCCTGGCCTTCACCATCGACCGGATGGGCTGAACAACCTCCGGCACGGAACGAAACCTCATCTCGGGCCGCCACCCCTCGCCGAAGCTTCGTGAACCTTCCCGGCATCTCGACCGTGCTCTCAGAACCGACGGATCGGGAAGGAAACTGATGCGAATCACCACGAGGCTCGCGCTCGCCACCACCGCACTGCTGACGCTCGGCGGGGCCACCGTGGCGGGTGCGAGCTCTGCCTCCGCCGCCACTGTGAACACCACGTTCTGCAACTCCGGGTCGGACTTCACGTACTCGGTCATCTTTCCCCAGCGCGGCAGCTGGTCGACCTACGTCATCAATCCGAACAGCTGCCTGGCCTACAACGGGTTCTTCAGTCCGGGAGAGCCGTACATCACGCGTGTCTCTCAGCTCGGCACCGGTGCCTACCGGGACACCGCGGGGTACACGGTCTGGAACTGCAACGAGCGGATCGAGCTGTCCGGCAACTACCAGGGAACGAACATGACGCAGCAGTGCGTCTGATCATCGCACGCCGTTTCTTCCGGTACGTGGTGCCGGTGGCAGCCAGGCGATCATCACGGTAACCCCTCACTCTGCGGTGTCAGGACCGTCATGTCCTGCACGGCAAGCACCACCCGGGCATTGCCCAGATCGCCGGTCCGCCGGACGATCTGGGCAATGCCCGGCGGACGCCGGACCGGCCCGCCGGTGAGGCGTTCCAGCACGACCGTGACCCCGTGAACGGGCCGACACGACGGTGCTGCCCTTCGTCACCCACGCCGTCAGCGAGCCGAGCGCGATCCACGCCACCTACCGCGAGCTGTTTGCGGGCACGGACGTGCGGGACGCACCTGGAGGACTGCGCCCCGCTGGACGGCGACCTGGCCGACGTCGGGATGCTGGCCGGCCTGGGGGTACGCAGCCTGGTGCCGACCTACAACCACGCCAACCGGGCCAGGTCGGGCTGCCTGGACACCCACGACGAGGGCCTGACCTCCTGGGGCATGATCTGGTGGCGGAGATGAACCGGGCCGGGATGGCCCCAGACGGGTCGCACAGCAGACGAGTTCGCAGGCCGCCCCCTTCCTCGTCCATGATTCAGCCACGACCGACAAGACCTTCGAGCGGCCGGAAGCTCAAAGGTCTTGCTAGGAGCTAGATCTGTGCCCAGGAAGACTCAGAAGCCTTCCGGCAGACGCGGCGTGTAGGCGGCCTCCAGACGCCCGATCTCCTCGGCGGTGAGCTCGATCGCGGCGGCCGCCACCGCGTCGTCGATGTGGTGCTCCTTCGTGGCCCCGACGATCGGGGCGGACACCACCGGCTTGGCCAGCACCCAGGCCAGGGCGATCTGCGCCATGGACGCCCCGCGCTCGGCCGCGATCGCCTGCACGGCCGCGACGATCTGCTGGTTGGCGGTCTCCTGCTCCTGGTACAGGGTCTTGCCGAATTCGTCCGTGGACTCCCGGATTCCGGAACTCGGCGCACCCCACGGACGGGTCAGCCTGCCCCGCGCCAGCGGGCTCCAGGGCAGCACGCCGACGCCGGTCGCGGCGACGAAGGGGAGCATCTCGCGCTCCTCCTCCCGCTGGAGCAGGTTGTACTGGTCCTGCATGCTGACGAACTTCGTCCAGCGGTTCAGCTCCGCCGTGTGCTGCATGGTGGCGAACTGCCAGGTCCACATGCTCGACGCACCGATGTACCGCGCCTTGCCCGCCTTCACGACGTCGTGCAGCGCCTCCATCGTCTCCTCCACCGGCGTGTCCGGGTCGAAGCGGTGGATTTGGTAGAGGTCGACGTAGTCCGTGTCGAGCCGCTTCAGCGAGGCGTCGATCTCGTGCATGATCGCGGCCCGCGACAGGCCCGCCCCGTTACGCCCCGGGCGCATGCGGTTGAAGACCTTGGTGAAGATCTGCACCTCCTCCCGCGGCCCCAGCTCCTTCAGCAGGGTCCCGGTGATCTCCTCGCTCGTGCCCGCCGAGTAGACGTTCGCGGTGTCGAACGTGGTGATCCCGGCGTCGAAGGCGCGGCGGACGAACGGGCGGGCGTCGTCGATGTCGACGCTCCACTCGTGCGTGCCGGCGTCGGGCCTGCCGTAGCTCATCATGCCGAGAACGACCCGGCTGATCTCCAGGCCGGTGGTGCCCAGCCGCACTGTCTGCATCAGGAAAGCTCCTCGCCCAGGTCCCGGCCCCACGGCCGGATCGCCTCACCCTACAAACCGGCCCCGGCCCGATCCACGCGATGTCGCGGATCGGGCCGGGGCCGGTCGGTGTCGACGTCAGACGCTGGTGGCCACCAGTTCTTCCAGGTGCAGACCGGGGTTGTCGCGCTCGATGCCCCGCACCCGCCACTCGTCACTGAACAACGCGAACAGACGCCCGTCCGCATGCTCCAGCACCTCCACACCCCGCTTGGCGCGCAGCACGGCGGCGCCGTCGGCGTCGGTGATCCGGGCCGTGGTGTAAGGCAATTCGGCGAAGACGACGGGCGAACGGTACTCGTTCGTCATCCGGTACTGCACCACGTCGAACTGGAGACTGCCGACCGCGCTCAGCACCGGCTCACCGTGACCGCGCGAGTCGGAGGTGAGCACCCGCACCACGCCCTCGGCGTCCAGCTCCCGCAGACCCTGCCGGAACTGCTTGCCCACCCGCAGGTCGGTGGGACGCACCGTGCGGAAGTGCTCGGGGGCGAACACCGGCAGCGGCGGGTAGGCGATCCGCCCGGCCTCGGACAGCGTGTCGCCGACGTTGATGTGCCGGGCGTTGACCAGACCGATCACGTCACCGGGGTAGGCCACGTCGACGGTGGAACGGTCAGCGCCGAACACCGTCTGCACGTGCTTGAGCACCATCGGGCGGCCACTGCGGTTGTCGCGCACCGTCATGCCGCGGTGGAACACACCCGAGCGGATACGGGCGAAGGCCAGCCGGTCGCGGTGGGCCGGGTTCATGCCGGTCTGCGTCTTGAACACCTGGGCGCTGAACCTGCCGTCCACCACCTGGTCCTGCCCCTCCACGTCGGCCTGCGGGTGCGGGCTCGGGGCCACGTCGACCAGCGAGTCGAGCACCTGGCCGACGCCGGTGTTCGCCACCGCGGCCGTGAAATAGACCGGGGTCGTGCGGAAGGCGAGGAACTCCTCCTCGTCGTGGTCGGCGCCGGTCGCCGACAGCAGGTCGTGCTCGTCGAGCGCCTGCTGCCAGGCCGTGCCCTCCACCTTCACGGCCTCGTCGCCGTCCATGCGCTGTTCCAGCGCCAGCGTGGCGCCACCGGGCGCCTTGGTGTATTTCACGTAGGAGCCGGTGCCGCGCTCCAGCAGCCCGCGGAAGTCGCCGGCGATCCCGACCGGCCAGGTCATCGGGGTGGGCTTGAGCCCGGTGACCGACTCCACCTCGTCGAGCAGTTCCAGCGCCTCACGGCCCGGGCGGTCCCACTTGTTGACGACGGTGATGACCGGCAGGCCCCGCTGCTTGCACACGCCGAACAGCTTGCGCGTCTGCACCTCCATGCCGCGCGCCGCGTCGACCAGCATGATCACGGCGTCGACGGCGGTGAGGGCACGGTAGGTGTCTTCGGAGAAGTCGGCGTGGCCCGGGGTGTCGACCACGTTGATCACCTGGTCGCGGTGCGACAGCTGCACCACCGCGGAGCTGATCGAGATGCCGCGCTGCTTCTCCATGTCCTGCCAGTCGGTGACGACGCCCGCCCGCCCCGCCCGCCCGTGCACGTGCCCAGCCTCCCGCAGCGCCTTGGCGTGCAGGGCCAGCGCCTCCGTCAGCGTGGACTTACCGGCGTCGGGGTGACTGATGACGGCGATGGTGCGACGCCGCCCGGCCTCGGCCAGAATCTGGGCGGGGGTGATGTCACTGGCCTGTTCCGGGGCATGCGTATCGGAGCTCACTCCCCCATTCTCCCTGGTTCGCGGAGTGCTCGTGACACCGGCTCAGGACCGTCATCCGGTCGAGCTCCGGCGTCCACGCATGATCAGGAGGGGGAACCCTGACGAATCATCGGCGGCCGGGCACCAGGCCGTGCAGATCGAGCTCGATCTCGAACGGCGCCCCGGTCAGCAGCTTCTGCCGGTGGATACCGGAAGGCGCATACGACCGGGTCGGGCCGTCCAGTTCGTAGGCATGGACGACCGGGTCCCCGGACTCCTCCTCGAAGCGCCAGTAGTGCCTGATTCCCGCCTCGGCGTACTTGCGCAGCTTCACCGTGCGGTCGCGGTGCGCCGACTCAGGTGAGACCACCTCGACGACCAGGAGCACCGTCTCGGGGGCGTACCACGTACGGTCCGGGTCATAGGGGGCCGAGGTGACGAGGAGATCCGGCTCCGGGCGATTGCGCTCATCGAGACGAATCGTCATCTCCCGCTCGACCTCGACACCTGCCGGCACCTGATCCGCCAGCGAGACGGCCAGAGCGGTGACCAGCCGGCCGTGCCACGAACGCTGGGGGGACATCATGAAGACGAGCGCTCCGTCAATCAGTTCGGTGTGCCGTGGTGCTTCGGCCAGCCGGTCAAGATCTTCTGCGAACCAGCCCTCGGGGCGGGGCGGCCGCATCCAGTCGGGCAACGCGGTCATTCCCTCACGTTAGCATCCACCGGCCCGGCGCCTCCGGGGCGAAGCGACGTCTTCCCAGGCCAGCGCGCAGACCAGCAGGTGCGTCTGGTGATCGGCAATCAACCCTCTCGGACATCGGCCGACAGCCAGGTTGCCATCCGTTATAAATCCCGCATGACCACCCCGCAGGCCTCCTGGCGCAACACCACCCATGACTGGGCCGCCACGGTCGACGCCACTCACCTGGCCGCCGTCCGCGAGCATCCCGCGGTGTTCGCGCCCACCGGCGCCGTGCACCTGGTGCTCGAGGTGCTCGCCTACGCCGCCGACGAGGCCGCGGCCCTCGCCCGCACCGGCCACGCCGTCGTCACCCTGCACGGCGACGGGTCGGTGTCGGTCCGGGACGACGGACGCGGCACCGACACCCGCCACGACGACGAGGGCCGGGCGGTGCGTAAACCGGTGATGTCGACCAGGGACCTGCGCTTCTTCGACGACCCCCGCGCCGAGCTGCTGCCCGACGGGCACCCCCGCCGGGGCATGTCCGTGGTCTGCGCCCTGAGCACCTGGCTGGTGCACACCAACCACCGCCACGACGCCTCCTGGACCCAGCGCTACGAACACGGCGTACCCGTCACCGGCCTGCTGCCCCTCGAACAGGGCGAGCCGACCGGGACGGGCACGAGCGTGCACTTCCTGCCCGACGCCTCACTCGGCGAGCCGACGACCGCGCTCGCGGCGGAGCTGGCCCCGATGACGGCGACCTGGTCTCAGATCACGGTCCGGATCGTGGCCACGCCGCGCGGATGACGGGGCTCACGGCGTCCACTTGATCGTCGGGTTCACCTGCCCGCTCCAGTTGAACACGGCCATGTTGTCCCACCCGTTGCCGCTGGTGGCGAAGTTGGCCGGGTCCCAGCCGTTTCCGGCATTGGCGCCGTACCAGGTGGGCTCCCAGTAGAAGACGCCGATCGCCCCGGCGTTGCGCGCGGTGTTCTGCACGTACGAGAACTCGGTCGCCTGGCCGGCCCACGACGTCGTGATGCCCTCGCAGGTGGCCGAGGTCACCGAGTTGGCGGTGCTGTCGGCGTTGGAGGCGGTGAACGGGAAGGCGGTCTCGGCCACCACCACCGGTTTGCCGTAACGCGTTCTCACGTCGCTGATCACGTTGTAGAGGTTGGCCAGGGTGCCGTGCCACATGCAGTAGTACGACAGCCCGGTGATGTCCCAGTTCACGCCCTGGGCCTTGATCCCGTCGTAGAACCAGCGGGCGTTGGTCAGGCTGTCGGAGTTCGCGGTGTGGATCATCACCTGGGTGGAGCTGTTGCACGCCTTGGTCGCGTTGTAGCCGGCCTTCAGCAGCAGGCCCAGGTTGGTGAAGTCGCTGTTCACGACTTTGCCGTCGTTCCAGAGCATTCCGACGTTGATCTCGTTGCCGATCTGTACGCTGTCGGGCGTGGTGCCCTGGGCCTTCAGGTCGGTGCAGAGCTTGTAGGTGTAGTCGTAGACGTCGGTCTGGAGCTGGGCGATGCCGTGCGACGACCAGGCGGCCGGCTTGGCCTGCTTGCCCGGGTCCGCCCAGGTGTCCGAATAGTGATAGTCCACCAGCAGTTTCAGGCCCTTGGCCTTCACCGTTCTGGCATAGGCCAGCACCTTGGCGGCGTTGTTGTAGCCGCTGGCCGGGTTGTTCCACACCCGCAGCCGCACGTAGTTGACGCCGTCGGCCTTGAGGATGTCCAGGGCGTCCTGCTCGGTGCCGGAGGCGTTGTAGAACTTCAGCCCCAGCTCGGTGCTGCGCTGAAGGGTGGACACGTCCGCCCCCAGCATGGTCAGGGTGGTGGCCGCACCGGCCGTCGGCGGCGCCGCGACACCGACGCCGGCCAGAGCCACCACGGCCGCCGCTGCCGCGGCCCAGTTCCTGAGCTTCATTGACCGCTCCACATCGTCGTTGAGATGGACGGGACTGTGAGCGCTCACAGTCTCACGCACAGACAATCCGGACAAGAGCCCGGGAAACGTCAGGCGGAACCGCGCCGCACCAACGTGGTGGGCAGCACGCGGGATGACGCCGGGCGCCCGGCGATGAGCTGCATCAGCACCTCGACCATCTCGGCGGCGACCTGGGGCAGCGGCTGGCGCACGGTGGTCAGCGGCGGGCGGGTGGCGGCGGCCACGGCGGAGTCGTCGAACCCACCCACCAGCACGTCCTCGGGCACCCGGCGACCGGCCTCGTGCAGAGCCTCCAGGGCCCCCACCGCGAGCAGGTCGGAGGCCACGAAAACCGCATCCAGAGAGGGGCATCCGGCCAGCAGACCGGTCATCGCGGCATGCCCGGCGGCGATGCTGAAGTCGTCCGCGCGCACCACCCCGTGGGCCGGCACGCGGCGTCCCAGCACGTCCCGGTAGCCGGCCAGCCGCTCCACCCCACCGGCCGTGTCGTCCGGGCCGGCCACCGTGGCGATCCGGCGACGGCCCTGGTCCAGGAGATACTGGGTGATCAGCCGGGCCCCGCCGCGGTCGTCGGCGGCGACGAAGGGCATGCGCAGGCCGGGGGCGGGCGGGCGCCCGCACACCACCACCGGCACGCCGGCCTCGTCGAGCTGCGCCGCCAGCGGGTCGCCGTCGTGGGTGGACACCAGCAGCACCCCGTCGACGTGCCCGCCCCGCACGAACCGCATCACCCGCGACTGCTCCTGCGGGGTGGAGGCGAGCATGAGCACCAGGCTGCGGTCGTCCTCGGCCAGCACCTGCGTGCAGGTGCGCAGCAGCACCCCGAACACCGGGTCCTCGAAGAGCCGGTCCTGCGGCTCGGACAGCACGAACGCGATCGCGCCGGAGCGCCGGGTGACCAGGCTGCGGGCGCTCTGGTTCACCACGTAACCGGTTTCGCGCATCGCGGCCTGCACCGCGGCCAGCGACTCGGGGCTGACGTGGAAGGCACCGTTCAGCACCCGGGACACGGTGCCGCGCGAGACGCCGGCCACCTCGGCCACGTCTTCCATGGTCGGGCCGCGACGCTGGGCCCGGCGGGCGGCACCGCGGGACTTGGGATGGGCCGCTTCCGCCGGCACGGCCTGGGACCGGGGCACGGCTTCGGGCCGGGGCGCGTCAAGGGGCCCGGCCGCGCCCGAGGTCTGCGCCGCTTCCGGCCGCGTGGGTGAGCCGTCCGCCATGCCATCCCTCACTCCACCGACCGGTCGGTTGCACCATAGCCGCTGCCCGGGCCGGCGGACCGCCCGGAGACCGGCGTGTGGGCAAATCTTGACAAGCCGGGCGGGCGCACGTGACTGTGAGCGCTCACGGTGCCAGACCGGCGCCGGACCGGTTCCGGAACGGGCGCCCGCCGGGCGCCGTCCGGGACGTTCACCCGGAGGTCGTCGATGCCCTCGCCCCACCCGTCCCAGCCCACACGCGCCCGCGACGCCCTCGGTAGCGCCGAGACCGGCGAATCCCCGCGCGGGCAATCACGAATCGGCCGGCGCTCGGTGCTGGCCGCCGCCGGTGGGATCGCCCTGGCCGGATTCGCCGCCTCCCCCGCCTCCGCGGCGGCCACCACCACCGCCACCACGGCCGGCCGCTCGCGCGCCCTGAGCATCCGCGGCGCCGACCTGTCGTTCCTTCCCCAGCTGGAGGAGGCGGGCGTGCGCTACCGCGACCTGGCCGGGCGGGTGCGCACGGCCGAGCGGATCATCGCCGGGGCCGGGGCCACGCACCAGCGCATCCGGGTCTGGGTGGACCCGCCGGAGGGCTACACCGACAAGGCCCGCGCCCTGGCCCTGGCCCGGCGGGCGAAGCGGGCCGGGCTGAAGATTGTTCTGGACCCGCACTTCTCGGACTTCTGGGCCGACCCGGGCAAGCAGCCGATCCCGGCCGGCTGGCCCACCGACCTGCCCGCGCTGACCGAGAAGGTGCGCACCTACACGCGTGACCTGGTGCGGGAGTTCGCGGCCCAGGGCACCCCCGTCGACATCTTCCAGATGGGCAACGAGATCACCGCGGGCATCCTGTGGCCGGTCGGCAAGCTCTACCCCGACGACGGCACGCAGCGCTGGAGCGAGTTCACCACCCTGCTCAAGGCCGGGATCACCGGCGCTCACCAGGGAGCGGGCCGGGCCGGTCTGAAGGTGATGCTGCACATCGACCGCGGCGGCAAGCTCGACGACACCCGCTGGTTCTTCGACAACATCACCGAGTGGGACGTGCCGTTCGACATCATCGGCCAGTCGTACTACGCGATGTGGCACGGATCCCTGGCCCAGCTGAAGGAGAACCTCGAGGACTCGGTGAGCCGCTACGGAAAACCCGTGCTGCTGGCCGAGATCAGTTACCCGTGGACGTTCGAGGACGGCGACGGGCGCGGCAACATCGTCACCGCCGACAGCGAGCTGCCCGACATCGACCGCTTTCCGGCCACCCCGGCCGGCCAGGCCGGGCTGTTCGAGGCGGTCCGCGACATCCTGACCGGGATCCCGGGCGGCAACGGGCTGGGCTTCCTGGCCTGGGAACCGGAATGGGTCCCGGGCGTCGGCTGGGAGCCGGGCGCCGAGGCACCCAACGACAACCTCACCCAGTTCGACTTCACCGGCCGGGCACTGCCGTCGATCAAGGCCTACCGCCGTCCTTGACGGGCAAAAAATGGTGGACGACGGTGAGCCCGCGACAAGCTCACCGTCGTCCACCATGGTCAGACGTACTGCGGTTCGTCCTGTTCCACGGGAGTGCGCCCGGTGTCGGGGGTGGGTGACCAGGGCAGCCGCGAGAACACCGGCATGAGCGGCTGGACCAGCGGGCCGATGGCGAAAGTGGCCACCACGGTGCCGATCCCGAGGTCTCCGCCGAGCAGCGCACCGCAGACCACCACCGTCACCTCGACCAGGGTGCGGGCCCGCCAGATCGGCATGGCGAACCGCTCGTGCAGGCCGACCATCAGGCCGTCACGCGGGCCGGTGCCGTACCGGGCCCCGATGTAGCAGGCGGTCGAGACCGCCAGCAGCAGCAGACCGGCCGTGAACAGCAGCCAGCGGGCGAGCAGGCCGCCGGGCTCGTCGACCAGGACGAGCGTGAGGTCGGCGGCCGGCCCGATCACGACCACGTTCAGAACCGTTCCGATGCCGGGCTTCTGGCGCAGCGGGATCCAGAGCATGAGCACCACGAAGCTGGTGAGCACGGTGAGTGTGCCGAACGACAGCGGCATCACGCGCTCCAGGCCCTGGGTCAGCACCGACCACGACGTGACGCCCACGGCGGCCCGCACCATCAGCGCCGTGGCGACGCCGTAGAGGAACAGGCCGATACCGAGCTGGATCAGGCGGAACAGATGGTTCGAGGATGCGCGCACCCTGCCATCCTGGCCGGGGCCGGACCGTCCGGCGATGGCCAATCCGTGTCCGGTGGACCGGTCGCCGTCCTCACGTAGCCTTGCGGGATGACCGTGACGATCGTCCTGCCCTTCCACCAGGACGAGCGGCTCGCCGCGGACGTCATTCCCTTCGACGGCTTTTCGACGGTCGAACCGGATCTTCCGGACTCCGGCCAATGGCATCGGCTGACCGTGCTTTTCGATGCCCTGGCGGACGCGGTGGCCGCCGCGCACCGGCAGGGACCGGTCGTGGTGCTGACCGGCGACTGCCTCGCCGGCACCGGCACACTCGCCGGACTCCAGCGCGCCGGGGTGGATCCGGGCGTCGTCTGGTTCGACGCCCACGGCGACTCGAACACGCTGGCGTCGTCCACCTCCGGCTATCTGGGCGGCACCTCGCTGCGCATGCTGATGGGTGGCGACCCCGAGCGCCTGACGGGCCCGCTCGGGCTACGCGCGGTGGCGCAGGAGCGCTGCGTCCTGGTCGGGGCGCGCGACCTGGACCCGGCCGAACGGGACTTTCTGGCCGGCAGCCCGGTGCGGCGCAGCGACGTGGAGGCACTCACCGCGCAGCTGCTTCCCGAGGGGCCGCTCCTGCTGCACGTGGATCTCGACGTGGCGGACCCCGAAGAGGTTCCCGGGCTGCTCTTCCCGACCACGGCCGGGCCCACGGTGCGGTCCGTGACCGATGCGGTCGCCAGGGTGACGGCGACGGGGCGGGTCGCGGCACTGGAGATCGCCTGCACCTGGCACGCCGCCGGCTCGCCCGGTCGGCGCCAGGCCCGCAGGGCCCTGCTCGACGGGCTGATCGCTACGGTCGCCGGGTAGCCGAACGGCCCATTCGCCGTCCATGAAAAGGTTTTTCGATGATCACCACGACAACGACGTGCTGTCGATGACGGATTGTTCCTATCTCGCAAGCTCTTTCGGGTGACTTCGAAAACACGACATAAATCTGTAACTTTTGTGGTTGGGTAGTGGTGGCGACGGCGCCGCTCGATCCACCGCAACTTCCCGGTTCTCCGGATCCCGGGCGAGAAAGGACCCTCGTGTCTCCCGCAACACCCGCCGTGATCCCCTCCCTCACGGACACGGCGGCGGACGTAGACCCATCACCCTCCCCCTCCCCCACACAGATGTGGAACCAGGTCTCCGACGCCGCGCACGACGGCCCGGACGCCCTCACCAGACTCCTTCTCGGAGCGGCCGACACCGTGCTCCAGTACGCGTTCAAGGCCGTCGTGCTGCTGGCCGTGCTGCTGGTGCTGCGTCTGCTCGCGCACCGCGTGATCCACGCCGTCGCGAACAAGATCGCCACCAGCCCCTGGTCCAGCCGGTGGGACCTGCGGGCCCTGTGGCGCACCCCGATGCCGGCCCAGGGCCAGGCCACCGAGCGCCGCAGACAGCGGGCCCGGGCGATCGCCTCGCTGCTGTCGCACCTCACCTCGGCGGCACTGGCGGTGACCGGTGTGCTGGTGTTCGTGCAGGGCACCGGGCTGTCCAAGGCCGGCGTGTTCACCGCCGGGCTGGTCGGTGTGGTGGCCGCCGTGAGCTTTCGCGGCCTGGCCAACGACATCATCGCCGGCCTGTTCGTGCTCAGCGAAGACACCTACGGCATCGGCGATTTCATCGACACCACGCTCGGCGCGGCCGGCACGGTGGAGGAGATCGGGCTGCGCACCACGCGGCTGCGTGGTCGTGACGGCACGATCTGGCACGTGCGGCACAGCAAGATCGACCGGCTGGGCAACCGCACCCAGGCCCAGTCGCACCTGACGCTCGACATCCGGGCCGGTTTCGTCGAGGAGTCACCGGACAAGGCCCCGACGCTGCCCTCCAGCGCGGCGGGGCGACTGGCCGCCGCCGAGCGGGTGGTGCGCACCAGCCTGGACCGGCTCGACCGGGACCTGGCCTCGGCCGCCGCCCCGAACCCGCTGGACGCGGGCTCGATGGCGGGCACCCTGGCCGAGATCCTGCCGGTGCTGGTGCCCGGCGCCCCGCACCGGGCGCTGGCGACGCTGGCGACGGCCACCACGTCCACCGCGGGCATGGTCGACACGGCGCCGCTGCCGTTCACGGCCGTCGACCTGGACGACCTGGCGCGCCTGCGCAGCATGCTGGAAGACGCGCAGGTGCCGGTGCTGACCCGCAGCCGTCTGGCGGGCCTGATCAACGCCGGTGACGACCACGTGGTGCTGCGGGTGAGCGCCCGGGTGGCCGACACCTCGCGGGAGCAGGCGCTGGCCGTGCTGCGGCGCCGGCTGTACCTGGACCTGAACGCCGCGGGCTTCACCGCCTCGTTCAGCGTGCCGGCGCCCGGCGAGCTGTGACCGCAGGTGTGCGGGCCGGCGCTACTCGCCCTCGTACCCGGCGATGATGCGCCGGGCGTCGGCCAGTTCGTCCTCCAGGGTGACGATGCGGCCGGCCGCCTCGAGGGCGATGCCCTCGTCGAGCAGCGAGCGCACCCGGGCGGCCAGACGCAGCTGGTGACGCGAGTAGCGCCGGTGCCCGCCGCCGGACCGTTGCGGCGTGATCAGTCGCGCCTCGTCCAGCGTGCGCAGGAAGGCGGGAGTGGCCCCGATCATCTCCGCGGCCCGGCCCATCGTGTAGGCGGGGTAGTGCTCGTCGTCCAGATGGCCGGTACTCGTCATGGTTGCTCCGCGGATCGTCGGCTGCGGTGGGCGAAGCCAGCAGGTCCCGGCGCCGTGGCGCCGGGACCTGCTGGCTTGTCTGACCTTTCACTCCAGTCCGACGAGGCGGTCGCTCAGGCCTGGATGGCCTGGGGCTCCCGCGCGGGCGAGCTGATGCTGATCTTGCGGGGTTTGGCGCTCTCGGCGACGGGGATCTGAAGACGCAGCACCCCGTTGTCGTAGGTCGCCGCCACCCGCGAGGTGTCGAGGTTGTCGCCCAGGATGAGCTGACGGCTGAAGACACCCCGGGGACGTTCGGAGGCCAGGACCTCACCGTCGAACTCCCGCGCCGGGCGCTGCGCGCGGATGGTCAGGACGTTGCGTTCCACGTCCAGGTCGACCGAGTCGGTGTCGACTCCCGGCAGGTCGAACTCGATGACGAACGTGTCTGCCTCGCGCCAGGCGTCCATCGGCATCACGGCCGGGCGGGTCGAGGTGCCGAAGACCTGCTGGGTCAGACGGTCCAGGTCACGGAAAGGGTCGGTACGGACAAGCACTGCTAGCCACCTCCACCAAGGCGTTCTGATGATTGTGTCTCTCTCGTCCAGCCTGTAGTAAACCTTCACTCACCGAGATCCAGAATCTACAGCGGCTGATGGAGATATTTATAGCCAGCTGATCGGTGGCGCGCAACCCCGACGCACCCGGACCCCCAGCTCGACGCCTCGCGCAACGCCGCCATTCTCGACGCGGCACTCACGGTGCTGGCCGAGACCGGCCCTGCGCGGGAGCCACACCCGCGTAGATGCCCCGGCTTTCCCGAGTGCCCGCACGCACCCGCGTGCGGGCATCCCCGCAAACCTTCCTGGCGACGTCCACCATGTCGGTCACCGCGACCACGCACCTGAACTTCCGCGGCAACGCCCGTAAGGCCCTGGGCCTTCTACCGCTCCGTCTTCGGCGGACAGGTGATGGCGGCCACGTACGCCCAGGTCGGCGTCCCCCAGGACTCCCCCGACGGTGACCGGGCCGTCTTCGCCCCGGTCGAGGCTCACTCCCCCAACGCCGATCGCCTGGCCTTCGGCACGCTCACCGACCGGTTCGGTGTCACCTTGATCTTCGGCACCGTTCCGGCCGACTGAGCCGAATTCATCGCAGACAGAACGGGAGTGAGGCCGATGCCGGTGCGTACCATGACCGACGCCGAGCGCGCACCCAGTTCAACCGCGAGTACCGCCGCTTCTACGGCCTGCCCCCGGGCCGGGGACACCACGCTGCTCAAGTCTGCTCCGTAGCGCGTCGGCCATTGCGGAGAAACGGGTTTCGGGTCGCTGACCCCCAGGCGTCCCCCGTGCCTGGTCGGCCATCGGATCTTCTTCCGAAAGGCCGCGTTTGCGCTGTGCTCAGGACCGCGGGGACTTCAGTGAAGACATCAGGACGGCGCACTGGGTGAACGCGCCACGAAGTGAGCATGCCTGCCTCGCGCGGCCGATCCCCGGTCCAGATGACCTTCGTTGGTCATCCTCATGAGCATCTGTAGCGCCCCCTGCTGGGTGAGGCCGGTGATCTGGGCCAGATCACTGCTCGAGATCCGGTCGGTCTCGGCGAGGAACTGCCGCACCAGTACGCGCGCGGCATCGGGGGCCGGGCGATACCACCGCATCAAGCCTCTGCGCTGGGCGACGGCCAGGGCTGAGGGGTCTCCGGCCACACGCCTGGTCACGGCCTCACCTGGCAACAGAACGGGATGGCTTCCGGGTACCAGGAGCGGATCGCCGTCGATGGAGCACCCCATGGCGACGTCCAGCGCTTCGGCGGCTTCGTCGGCCGGCACCTGCAGAAGGACCGACAGACTCCGGGCTCCCACAAATCCGTCACGCAGCAGAGCATGAATGGCCAGGGAGACGCGCACGTCCCGGCGTCTGGACACGGGATTCACCGCTCCGGTGACGGCCAGCACAGCGTCCAGAGGACGCCCGCCGACCAGGCGTGTCCTCACCTGAGGCCCGGGTTCTTCCCGGATCACGGGCGGGCGATGCCCCAGGGTCACCATTTCGCGGTACATACGATCCACCCCCACGCCCTGACGCTCGACCAGGCCCAGCGCGCGGGCGAAATCGGCCAGGGCCGGGTTCCGCGAGTACCGGGACGAGAGGACCGTGTCACCGGTGACCCCACCCGCGAAGCCACCCGGAGAGACCACATCCATACTCGCGTCTTCCTCCACCCAGGAGATGTGCACGGCCTCGCGTGGGAGCCAGTCCCGGTGCACCAGGGCGTTGAGCAGCGCCTCACGAACGGCCAGCCAGGGGATCTGGCGAACCGACCCCAGTTGCAAGCCTCTCGGTAGGCTCACCGAGCGATCCAGCGACTCGAGTCGTCCTTCGACCTCCGCGAGCTGCTCGATCAAGCTCAGTCCGCTCATGTCGGGCATCGTCAACGTCACATCGCCGCCGGGCACGTCCAGGGCGACCAGTTCGACGACGGTGCGAGGCGCGGGAAGGAGCATGTGAACCCCAGCCGCTGTCAGATGCCGGTCCGGCAGCAGAACACCGACGCGGGTGAGCATGTCGCGCCTGGACAGGTCGAGCAGTTCACTGTGCGGGCCTGCCCCTCGGATCAACCGACGAAGAGCCGCGAACGCGTCGGCGGAGATGTCGTCATCGGTTCGTTCCGTCCGCGCGGTGAGGGGATCTGCCCCCTGGCGACGCAGCCGCTCCTGCCACCACTCGGACCGGTCGACAGGCGCGCATCGGGCACCCACCCTCCACCTGAGGTTGCCGGCGACGTTCTCCACCGGCTCCCTCGCGGCTGCGACCAGGAGAACCAGGAGTCTGGTGCCGTCCGGCAGCCACCTCTCCTCGACGGCCGGTGCGATGTCCACGCGTTCATGGATCCGCTGACGCAGCCAGTCGCGCTCGGAGACCGCTCCGATCACTGTCCCGTCGTCAGCGACACCGACGATCAGAGCCCCACCGGACGGCGTGTTCGCCAGGCAGGCCACCTCGTCGGCCAGCTGCGTCGCCACCGCCTCGCTACGGGGCTGGCCGGGGAGGATGACCCCGGCCCGGCCCCGGCGACCGGCCTCTTCCTTGAAGTCGATTCCCTCAGCTTCGACAGCGTCGGCCGAACTGCCTTCCCCCAGCAGAGTCAGGGCTCGCCCCACCGCATCGACCAGGCGCCGGCGGTCTTCGACGACCTCGCCATCGGGTTGCAGCGCCACGTAATCTCCTCGACTTTAAATGGGGACTGGCTCCAATTTAAAGCCTAGCGCTCCGGCGGCCAATTCCGTGGAAATTGGTTCGAGACCAGCCACCTGCACTGCCCGGAAGACTCAAAGGCGGTTCATGGACCACGTCGGCTGCTTCGACGCGCCCCCTGCCGAAGCTCCTCCAGCCGAAGATCGCCCGAGCCACCACCGCACCTGGCCACCCTCAACAGCGCCGACCCACGGGTGTGCCGGACTGCGAGCCCCTGGCTCCTGCGACGGGAAGACCTGCCGAGAGCGATCACCTCAGTCCGTGACGGTGTTGTTGCCCGGGCCGCCGGAGATCGTGTCCGTGCCGGGCCCGCCGGAGATGACGTCGTCCCCGCTGTTGCCGTACATCACGTCGTCGCCGCTGTTGCCGTACATCAGGTCGTCTCCCTGGGCGCCGTACAGGATGTCGTCACCCTGGGCGCCGGTGATGTGGTCGTTTCCGTCGTTGCCCTGGACGGTGTCGCCCCCGGTGCCGCCGTCGAGACGGTCGGCGTAGGGGCCGCCGGTGATGCGGTCGTCGCCCGCACCCCCGTAGGCCTCGACCGGGCCGACGAAGGTGGTGATGTCGTCGTCGCCCTCGCCGCCCGCGGCCCACCCGCTCGCACAGAGCCGGATGTTGTCGTCGCCGTCCTGACCCTGGACCGCGGTGTTGTCCCAGACGGTCGTCTGGCCCGGGCCGTAGCGGTCGTCGCCCGGGCCGAGATCGACGTTGCTGGAGGTCCCGGCCGCCGATTCGGTGTTCCAGAAGGTCACCCCGTCGTTGCCGTCACCCGTCGAGAGCGCGAGATGGGGTGCGGCATTCGTGTCGGGGTCGCGGTAGTTCTCCACCACGCACGTGACCCAGGTCAGGTCTTCTGGTTTCGGGTGGGTGCACCGGTCACCGGCCTCGATCTCGCTGCTGTCGTGCACCGTGTAGGTGAACGAGGAACGGTCGTCCGCGGCCTGCACCGCGACGCTCAGATCGTTGGCGCCGGGCGCCGTGTCGTAGAGGAACTGCCAGTAGTGGCCCTGCGGATCGGCCAGCACGCGGGCCTGGGCCCGGCCGTCCGCCGCCTGCGCCGCCGGGGCGGTCAGCAGCAGCGGAGCGGTTCCCAGCAGCAGCGCGATCGAACGAATTCTGGGCAGCACCAAGGAATGCCTCCGGGCGAGAGAAGATGTGGCCAGCGCCACCAACGTCTCAGAGATCAGAGGATCCTGGAGGTGATTTCACCCTTTTGTCGACCATGACACAACAGCCCCGGGAGAGCCGTCCGCCGCGCTCGAGCCGGCGATGCCGGCCCGAGCGGTGTGGGCTGCTCAGCCGTGCAGCTGCTTCTTCAGCAGTTCGGAGTCGTGCAGGTTGGCCATGTGGGTGTAGCGCCCGCCGAGAGTCCGGTAGACGGCGAACTCGGTGATCTCGAAGGACTTTCCGGTGGGTTCGACGCCGAGCCAGGGCTTCACCGGGGTGCCCTTGTTGACCAGCCGGGCGGCCAGATTGACGCCGTCGACGGCGAAGTCCCGCACCTCCCAGCTGAGGTCGGGCACCGCCTCGATCTCGGCGGTGATCGCGGCGATCACCTGCTCCCGGGTGGCCCGGTCGCCGAAGTAGGTGATCTCGTCGTTGACGAACTCGTCCAGGCGGTGCAGTTCGCGGTGGTTGAGAACGGCGACGTACTCGGCGTAGAACTCGTGAAGATCGTTGCTGGCCATGGGTGTTCCTTGCGGTCTCTGATGAGGTGTGGCGTTGACGAGTTCCATCGTGCCCCGCGCCGCAGATACGATCCATCATGTGGAGTCCAGCCTTTCTTACGCATCGTCCGGCGAAGCGTCGTCGACTGATCCGATCGCCGACGCCATCGCCCTGCTGCGTCCGCGTACGGTCATCGACCCCGCCCTGCGCGCCGGCGGAACCTGGGCGCTGCGGTTCGAGGCCTTCAGCCATGTGAAGATCGGCGGTGTCGTGCGGGGCGAGTCCTGGCTCACCCTCGACGGTCACGAGCCCGTCCTGCTGCGCGAGGGAGACTTCTATCTTCTGGCCGACACCCCGTCCTACGTCCTGAGCAGCCGAGCAACGCCGCAAGCGGTTCCCGCGCAACCACTCTGGGACGCGGCCGTCGACGGGGTGGCCCGCATCGGGCACGAGGCCGAGGAAGACACCTACCTGTGCGGCGGATACTTCTCGTTCGACGAGCCGAACGCCCCCATGCTCCTCGACGTCCTGCCGCACCTGGTCCACGTGCGGGCCGGCGATCCACGAAACCGCCTGCTGTCCAGCCTGACCGACCTGCTGAGCGCGGAGATCGAGAGCCGCTCCGTCGGACGTGATCTGGTGCTGGACCACCTCGTCCAGATCTTGTTCGTCCAGGTGCTCAGGGCCCACGCCGAGCAGACCGATCGGCCCGCCGGCTGGCTGGGGGCGCTCAACGACGGCGGTATCGGTGTCGCCCTGCGCGCCATGCATGCCGACGTGGCACACCGGTGGACCCTCCAGGAACTGGCCGGCCTCAGCCACATGTCCCGCTCGGCGTTCGCCGCCTCCTTCAAGGACCAGGTCGGGACCACACCGGTGGAATACCTGATCCAATGGCGGATGAGCCTGGCCCGCGACGCCCTGCGCCGTGACAGGCGCAGCATCTCCGAACTGGCCCTCGCCATCGGCTACGAGTCCGAGAGTGCCTTCAGCACAGCGTTTCGGCGCGTGGTCGGAACCTCTCCCAGGCAGTTCCGCGACAGCGCACACCAGTTCCGGCCCCACCGGCAGTCCTCGTCGGACCCCCGTCGTGGATAAGCGGCCTCACGGAAGGAACCGTATCGCGGGGTCGGGCGGGCCACGGTCTGGCTACTTCGGCTCCAGGTCCGATCCGATCTTCCACGCCTTCGACGCGGTCACTCAGCAGGAAGACCCCGAAAGGCACTCCGCAGAAGGACGACGGAGCAGGGGCGGATCCGCTCCGCCCTTGCTCGCGACCCGCTCCCCGGCCCGCCGGTGGGCACCGGACCGACGCTCGGCAGCATCCCGGGCACGCACCGTGTTCGTCGCTTAAACCGTGTCCAAGCCCGGGTAAAACCTGGCCTTTCCAGCTCTCCGGGGGCCAGGCCGGCCGGGATGGATAGTAGGTTGCGGACGGCCAATCACCGAACCTTCCTGGGAGTTCCGTGTCCACGCCCCGCAAGTCGCGGTTCACGCCGCGCCGTCTGTCGTTCATCGCCGTCCCGGTCGCCCTGCTCGTGCTCGGTGCCCTGTTCCTGGGCCGGTCCGCGGCGACCGCCTCACCGGCGAGCAGCGACTCATCGTCGAGTGTGTCCGCCGCGTCGACCGTTTCGGCTGCGGCAACGAAGAAGGCCAAGCGGCAGAAGAAGCTTCAGAACAAGGTGATCCAGTTCACCAACAAGGCGCGCAAGAAGGCGGGCTGCAAGCCGGTCAAGAAGAACACGGCGCTGATGAAGGCCGCGCTCAAGCACTCCAAGGTGCAGGCCAAGAACCAGGCCCAGGGCCACCAGTTCGCCGGTGAGGACGACCTGGGCACCCGCATCACCAAGGCCGGCTACAAGAACTGGACCGGCGTCGGCGAGAACGCCGCGGGCGGCAAGGGCGGCGTGTGGTTCGTCAACGCCCACGACGTGATGTACGGCGGCACCTACACCAAGAACGGCACCGGCTACACCTCCAGCGGCTGGATGCAGGACAAGGCGCACAAGGACAACATCGTCAACTGCTCGTTCACCAGCATCGGCGTCGGCGCCTACATCGACAGCAAGGGCGCCATCTGGTGGACCCAGGACTTCGCGACGAAGAAGTGAGCTGAGACTCGGACAGCGCAGATGAGCATCCGCGACCGGGCCGGGTCCGGCGACGGCCGAGGCCACCACCGGTTCCGCGGTCACCGGCCCGGCCGCGGATGTCTGGGGATGTTCAGAGCAGTTGGCCCCGAACACCTTTGAAACGCTAACCACCGCCGTCCCCGGTTGGCCAGCGTTCGCGGGCGATCAAGGTCACCGGGGGCAGGAACGGCGGGCCGGTCGTCCGGGGCCGCCTGGTCACGGGACGGCGCGGGACGCCGGGCCCAGGCGCGGGCAGTCGCGCGCCGGTGCGGGCGGTTGACCGGGAATCAGCCCGCCTCGCCGAACCCGGCCACCTCCGCACCGTTCAGCCGGGCCCAGGCGGTCAGGGCCACGATCGGTTCCCGCAGCGACTCGCCGAGCTCGGTCAGGCTGTACTCCACCCGGGGCGGCGCCTCCGCGTAGACGCGCCGTTCCACCAGCCCGTGCTGCTGGAGCCGCCGCAGCGTCTGCGTGAGCACCTTGCGCGAGACCCCACCGATCAGCTCGACCAGTTCCCCGTGCCGCAGCGGTCCCTCGCTCAGGGCGAACAACGTCACCACCGCCCACTTGCCGGTGATCACCTCGATGGCCAGCCGGGCGGGGCAGTCGGCCAGGAAAACGGTTCCGGGACGCAGACTCATGGCCGAAGGGTACCTTCAGGTTCCTGACGGCTCCCTACCGTCGAAGACATGCCACGCACCACCCATCCGGCCGCCGGGACCGGGCTCGCCGCCCGCTCCCCCACCGGCATCAGCGCGGGTGACCACGCCCCGCCACGCGTCCACCGCGCCGTCGTCGACCATGGCCTCGCGCCCGACGCCCCTCCCCCGCAGCATCACGGATCCCGCTGAACGCCAGCCCTTTCCACTCGTCATTCCCCAGAACCGAGGTCTTCCGTGTTCACCGCCTACGTCGTCGTCACCGTCCTGATGTCCGTGGTCCAGATCCTCTCGGCCACGGCCAAGTTCCTCCGCCCGCCCCGGATGGTCGACCAGATGACCACCCTGAAGGTGCCCGACCGCCTCCTGCCGGTTCTCGCCGTCCTCCAGATCGCCGGCACCGGCGGCCTGATCGTGGGCATCTGGTGGGCGCCCCTCGGCATCGTCGCCGCCGTCTGCCTGGCGCTCTACTTCGTCGGCGCCGTCGGCACGCACCTGCGGGTGCGTGACCTCGCCGGCGCCCCGCCCGCCGCCGTCATCGCCGTCGCCGCAGTCGTTCTCGCCGTCCTGCGCACGCTGTCCCGGTGATCCCCGGCGGGTCCAGCGCCGCGGCATCGTGATGCTGTCCGGCCCGGCGAGCGGCAGGTCCCGGGCCCGGGAGACGGCCGTGCGGGCGATCGTGAGGTCGCCGGGCAGCGGCTTGCCGTACATCGCGCAGGTGCCGAGACCGGCGCGTCCGCAAGAGGGCAGGAGGCTGTCCAGCGCCCTCACGGGTATGGCCTCCAGCACCAGGCCGGCCGCGCGGTCAAGGGGGGACGTCGGTCCCGGCTACGATCTGCCTCGGATCTGTCGGTCGGAGGGAATGGTTTGATGAGCCGGGCGAATCGCGTCGTGGTGCTGGGGCGTGGTGCCGGGCGGGCCGCGGCGGCCGCCGCCTTCCTGGGCGGCTCCCCGGGCGTCGCGCTGATCAGCGACCAGGGCCCGCAGGAGTCGGCCGCCTGGCCGGAGGGCGGGTGGACCGCCATGATGCGTGACCTGCGGCGGCTGGACGTGGACTGCTCCCGGTTCCGCCTGGGCAGCGACCCGGACGAGATCCCGCTGGGCCGGCACGTCACCACCGCCCCGGCCGCCACCGCCGACGTGCTGCTGGTGGACATGTCGCTGCCGCCCGAGGTGGTGCGTGCCGCGCTCTACCACGCCCGCGGCAAAGTGGTTCTGGAGCCTGGTGTCTCACGCACCTGGGTGGCCACCTTCGCGCCGTTCGTGCACCTGCTCACCCCCACCCCGGACGCCCTGCGGGCGCTGAGCGACGCGCCCGCCGACGCCGGCGTTCCCGCCCAGGCGCGGGATCTGGCCGAGCGGCTGCGGGTCACCGTCGTGGTACCGGTGGGCGCCGGCACCGCCCTTCTGGCCGCTCCCGGGCGCACACCGGAACAGATCAGCACACCGGTGGACGACGAAGCCGTTCAGGACCAGCGCTCCGAGGACTGTTTCCGCGGGGTGCTGGCCGCCCTCCTGGCCGGCAAGACCCCACTGGTGCAGGCCGTGCGCACCGCCCTGCACGCCGCGTCGCTGCTGGCCTCCGGCCGGCTCGCCCACTGGCCCTCCCGCTCGGAGCTCACCACCCTCGCCTGAGGCCGCCTCCCCACGCACGCCTGAAACCGGTCTCGAAATCGCCCTTTCCGACCCCGGCCGCCCGCGACCTTCTCCGCCACCTCACGCTCCACCCCCGGTCACCCCTCCGCCACGCCGTGCCCACGCAGCCAGCCGCGCCCACCGCACCCAGCCGCGCACCGCACCCAGCCGCGCCCACCCCACTCAGCCGCGCTGACCACACCCCGCCGCAATCTGCCGCACCCAGCCGCAACCCACCCGCTGCGGCCCCTTCCCGGACGGGCACCGCCGGAGCAGATTCCCTGCGGCCGCACCGATCGTCCACCAGCTCGCCACGACCGCCGGCCAGGTGACGCGCGCCCGCCCGGGGAGCGGCCGCACATCCCCCGGGAGCCGAGCGCAGAACCCTCCGTCGAGACCATCGGTCCGACGGTCACTTTCGTCCCGTTCCGCACGCCGACGCCCCGACTAGCCCGCACGCGCCGAGTGTGACCTGCCCGACACTCTCCCCGCCGGACTGGACAACTATGTCATCAACCGATGTCATCAGTTGATGACAAGTGCGTGACCTCTTCCTCCGCTGCCGCCGTGGTCGTGCGAGGGCCACCGTCCACACCGCCGTGGAAGCCACACGCATGGCAAACATCGCATCCGTCGCAACCGCGAGAGACCAGGCGAGACACCCGTGCCGAACGCCCACCCCAGCACCCCCAGCTCAACCGGCTCAACCGGCTCCACTGGCTCCACTGGCTCCACTAGATCCACTAGCTCACCAGGCGACCAGCTGCCCCCGCCCGTCGTGCTCGACGACCGCAGCCTGCGGGGACGCCTGCTGGTTCCCGTGCTCACCTTCGTCGGCCTGCTGCTGGCCCTGATCAGCAGCCTCGGCGCGCCGCTGATCCCGACCATCGCCGCCGACTACGGCGTCTCGCTGAGCACCGCGCAGTGGGCCCTCACCATCACCCTCATGGTCGGCGGCATCAGCGCCCCGGTGATCGGGCGGCTGGCCGACGGCCCGCACCGCCTGCGCGTGCTGCTGGTGGCGATCGGCGTCCTGGTGGCCGGGAACGTCCTGGCCGCCCTGCCCTCCGGCATCTTCGCCTGGTTCATCGTCGGCCGGGCCATGCAGGGTCTCGGTCTGGCGCTGCTGCCCCTGGCCATGGGTGTGGCCCGTGACCACCTCTCCCCCGAGCGAGCCCGCCCGGCCCTGGCCCTGCTGTCGGTGACCTCGGTCGTCGGCCTGGGCCTGGGTTACCCGTTCACCGGGATCATCGCCGAGCACTTCGGCTACCGCACCGGCTACTGGGTGGGCGCGGCCCTGTGCCTGCTCGCGCTGGTGCTGGCGGCGGCGGTGGTGCCGGTCAGCAGCCATCGTCGTCCATCATCGTTCGACCTGCCCGGCCTGGTGCTGATGGCGGTCGGGCTGGCCGCCCTGCTGCTGGCCATCAGCAAGGGTGAGGACTGGGGCTGGGGCGACGCCCGCATCCTCGGCCTGGCCGGCACCGCCGTCGTCGTCCTGGCCGTCTGGATCGTCTACGAGCTGCGCGTGACGAACCCCCTCGTCGACCTGCGCCAGATGGGCCACCGCACCGTGCTCAGCGCCGACCTCACCGCGCTGCTGGCCGGGACCGGCCTGTACATGCTGCTGTCGATGGTCATCCGCTTCGTGCAGACGCCGACCTCGACCAGCTACGGCCTGGGCGCCTCGGTGGTCGTGGCCGGGCTGGCCCTGCTGCCGATGTCCGCCGCCAGCTACCTGGTCAGCCGCCTGGTGCCCGGCCTGACCCACCGCCTCGGCGCGGCCCGGGTGCTGCCCCTGGGCGCCCTGCTGTTCGCCGCCAGCCTGGCCTTCTTCGCCCTGGAACGCGGCCACCTGTGGCAGATTTTCGTGATCATGGGTATCACCGGGGCCGGCACCGGCTGCCTGTTCGCGGTCATGCCCCGGATGATCGTCACCGTCGTGCCCGCCGAGCAGACCAGCAGCGCCCTGGCCCTCAACCAGGTGCTGCGCAGCATCGGATACTCCATCGGCAGCGCCACCGGTGCCACCATCCTGGCCGCCCACACCGCCGCCGGGCAGACCCTGCCGGAGGGCGGCGGCTACTCCTTCGGCGCCTGGGTGGCCGTGGCCCTGTGCCTGGTCGCGGCGCTGGCGGCCGCGCTGCTGCCGGTGCGCGAGACCGCCGTGCCGGTCCACCACCTGCCGCAGGACGAGGAGGAGCTGCTGATCGAGGAGAGCACCGACGCCGCGATCGGCGGGGTGGTCGGCTTCGAGCCCGCCCCGGATACGCTGCACGGCGACGGTTCCGAGACGTCCGGAAGAGCGAGTGCATGACGACCCAGGGCGGCGATCCGCGCCGGCGCAACGCGGCCCAGAGCCGGGAACTGCTGCTGGCCGCGGCCGGTGAGCTGTTCGCGGAGAACGGTTACGAGAAGACGACGCTGCGCGAGATCGGGGTGCGCGCCGGGGTGGACGCCGCGCTGGTGGCCCGCTACTTCGGCAGCAAGGCCAAGTTGTATCTGGCCACGCTGAAGCTGGAGGGCAGCAACGGCGGCCTGGACCCGATCGACGTGCGCGACCCCGCGCGCCTGCACCGGCTGCTGGAGCGGGTGCGGGAGCTGGGCAGCGGGCCCAGCCTGTGGGCGGCCGTGCGCCCGCACCAGGACCCGGAGCTCCAGGCTTCGGCGGTGGAGATGCTGGAGCAGCGGTTCCTGGCCCCGGGCCGCGGCACTGCCGAGCAGGCCGGACTCGACCAGGCCGGGCTGCGCGCCGAGATCGTCACCGCCGCCCTGGCCGGCATCGTGATGTCGCGCACCGCGGGCACTTTCCCGGCCCTGACCCAGGCGGACCCCGACGACCTGGCGCCGCTGATCGCGCGGATGCTCACCGGGCTGCTGGAAGAAGAACCCCCGGCCCGGTCCTGACGGGCGAGAAAACACGGACGACGACGGACCCGGCCCGGGTCTGTCGTCGTCCGTGTTCGCAGACCTCTCAGGGGCGCAGCATGATCTTGCCGACCCGCCCGGCGCGGAAGTTCGCCTCGCCGGCGGCGCGCACGTCGTCGAAGGAGTGCACGGCCTCGACCGGCAGGGTCAGGGAGCCGTCGGTGACCCGGGTGATCAGCTCGCCGAGCAGCTCACGGCGCTTCTCGGGCGCCATGGCCTTGCTGACCTGGCTGCCCCAGAAGCCCTTGACGGTGAGGTTCTTGAAGATGATCGGGCCCGAGCGCAGCTCCATCACCGGGGAGGCCATGGCGCCGAACACCACCAGCGTGGCGTCCTGCGACAGCAGCGACTGCACGTGCCCGGCGGCGGCCCCGCCGACCGAGTCGACACCGACCACGACCGGGGCGCCGCCGGTGATCCGGGCCGCCTGCTCCTGCCAGTCGTCGGCGTCGGTCGCGACGACATCGGCGACGCCCTGATCGGCGAGCTCCTTCACGCCCTCGGTGCGGCGCACCAGGCCCAGCACGTTGATGCCGCGGGGCGCGGCGAGCTGGGCGACGAGCCGGCCGACGGCGCCGTTGGCGGCGTTCTGCACCAGCCAGTCGCCCTCCTTCAGGCCGAGCGAGTCGATCAGGCTGAGGGCGGAGAACGGCATGGCCACGAGCTGGGCCGCGGACTCGTCGGGCACCTGGTCGCCGACCGGGATCAGGCCGGCCGCCGGGGCCACGAAATACTCGGCCCACACGCCGAACACGGAGCTGGCCACGACCCGCTGGCCGACGCTCAGGTTCTCGACGCCCTCGCCGAGGGCGTCGACCACGCCGACGGCCTCGGTGCCGGCCCGGGCGGGCAGCTCGGGTTTGAACCCGTAGGTGCCGCGGATCGTCCACAGGTCGTGGTTGTGCACCGGGCTCAGCACGGTGCGCACCCGCACCTGGCCGGCGCCGGGCTCGGGGGTGGGGACGTCTTCGACGACGAGAACCTCGGACGGCTCACCGAATTCGTGGTGGACGACTGCGCGCATGATGTTTCCTCAGCTTTCGGTGGTTCGGGTTGTCTCGGTGGTGAGCAGCAGGGCGAAGATGCCGGACAGGTCGGAGCCGGGCTCCGGGCGGCCCGCGCACCAGGCGGCGAGCTGCCGGTTGATCACCCAGACCGTGCCCGCGGCCAGGAACTCCCAGAACACGTCGTCCTGTTCGGCCCAGGGCTGGAGCAGCGGCTCGCTGCGCAGCCGGGCGGCGGTGAACGCCACCACGCCGGCGTGGTAGGCGGCGTAGCCGGGCCCGGCGTGCACGCGGTGGAAGAACACCGCGTGCTGCTTCATCCGCCCGGCGACGGCCGCGACCGTGGGCGCGAACGCGTGCTCGAGACCGGAGGGTGCCTGCGTGGGCTGCTCCAGATCGCCGAGCGTCTGCTCCAGACGCGCCAGCCCGGCGGCCGCGAACACCGCCCCCAGATCGGGGAAGTGCTGGTAGAAGGTGGGCCGGCTCATCCCCGCGGTCTCGACGACGTCCTTGACCGAGATCTCCGCGGCGCCCCGCTCGTCCAGGAGCGCGGTCGCCGCCGCGATCAGCGCCGCCCGGGACCGGGTGACGATCGGGTTCTCCCGCCTCTCCTTACTCATGTAAAAACTTTAACATGAGTAAAACTTGGGACGGCGAGGAGCCCCCTTCCGGCTCAGCGTCGTCCCTGAATTAATCGCTCTCCCCGACCGGCCCCCAGCTGCCATGATCGGCGCGCGCGGCCGATCGGCACGCCACCGTCCAGCCGGCCCCCCTCGTCCGCATCCGTCCGCCGCCCAGAGCCACCCGCCCAGGAGTCGCCGTGCCCCCGATCGCCACCGCCCACGTCCCCGGATCGAAGTCCGTCACCGCCCGGGCCCTGGTGATCGCCGCCCTCGCGCCCGGCCGCACCCGGCTGATCGAGCCGCTGGTCGCCGCCGACACGCTGGCCTTCGCCGCCGCCGTGCGCGATCTGGGACCGGACGTCGTGCAGGAGCCCGGCGTCTGGACCGTCACCGGTCTCCCGGACGGCCCCACCGGCGCGTCCGCAGGCCCGGCGAAGCTCTGGTGCCACGACTCCGGCACCGCCGCCCGGTTCCTGCCGGCCCTCGCGGCCCTGGGCCACGGCCAGGTCGTGATCGACGCGAGCGAGCAGATGCGGGCGCGGCCGATGGCCCCGCTACTGGGTGCCCTGCGCGACCTGGGGGTGCGGGTGCGGGCGGCGCCCGGCGACCGGCTGCCCCTGGAGATCGACGCGGACGGGATCGAGGGTGGTGAGGTGCGCCTGGACGCGGGGGTCTCCAGCCAGTACCTGACCGCGTTGTGCCTGGTCGCCCCGGCCACCCGCAGAGGGCTGCGGATCCGGCTGAGCGACGTGGTGTCGGTGCCGTACGTGCGGATGACCCTGGCGATGATGCGGGACTTCGGGGTGGAGTCGTCGTGGGAGGGCGACACCGTCGTCATCCCGCCCGGCACCTACACCCCGGGCGACTACCGGGTGGAGGCCGACGCGTCCACCGCCTCGTACTTCTTCGCCGCCGCCGCGCTGACCGGCGACACGGTGACCGTTCCCGGCCTGGGCGAGCGCTCGCACCAGGGCGATCTGCGGTTCGCCACCGAGGTTCTGGCGTCGATGGGCTGCACGGTGCGGGTGACCGGCGACAGCACCACCGTGACCGGGCCGGGGCAGTTGCGCAGTCCCGGCACCGTGGTGATGCGCGACATCAGCGACACCATGATGACGCTGGCCGCCATCGCCCCCTTCGCCGACGCCCCGGTGCGGATCGCCGACGTGGCCAACTGCCGGGTGAAGGAGTCGGACCGGATCGACGCCATGGCCACCGCCCTGACCGCTTGCGGCATCACCGTGCGCACCGGCCCGGACTGGATCGAGGTGCACCCGGGCGAACCGCACGGCGCCCGGGTGGCGACCCGCGCCGATCACCGGATCGCCATGTCCCTCAGCGTCACCGGCCTGCGCACCCCGGGCATCGAGCTCGACGACCCGGGCTGCGTGGCCAAGACCTTCCCGGCCTTCCACGAGGAGTTCGCCGCGGTGCGGGAGGCCTGGGCGCAGACCTGATCCGCTCCGGACGCCGTGACCGGTGCCGCCCTTCGCGAGCCTTTCGGGTAGCGAGTGGCCACGTACGGAGGTGTCACTGATCACCGTAACTCCCGCCCCAGGGGAGTCTTTTCCGGGCATATCGCCCGCAGCAGGCCAATTTTCGCGATAGCGCGAGCTTCGCCCCTGCTAGCCTCCGCCCGAAGTGGGGGGCGTGGCTTGCTATTGCCCCGTAATGAGACGTGACTGTGGGGCATCGGTGAACCAGAACGAGTCAGGGCAGCAGGGCGGGGACAGAACCTCGAGGGCGAGCGAGAACCCTCGGTCGGTAACGGGTTCGGGGGCGGCGGCTTCTCCCGAGGGGACGTCGGGCGGGGCGACGACGCCGATGCCCCGCACCGCGGCCGGATCGGGTTCCGGTTCGGCTGACGGTTCGGCTGACGGGCCGGCCCAGGCGCCGGCGGACGCGGGGTCCGAGGCCGGCCGGCCGACGACCGGGGCCCAGCCGGGGCAGCTCGGGCAGCCGGGGCAGCTCAGTCAGCCGGGGCAGCTCGGGCAGCCCGCACCGTTCAACCAGGCCGGGCACCCCGACGAGCCCGGCTACTCCGACCCCTCCGGCCGGCCCGGGCCGTTCGGTGGGTTCGGCCAGCCCGGACCGGGCGGCCAGTTCGGTCAGACCGCTTCCGGCCAGACCGCTTCCGGCCAGCCCGGTTTCGGCCAGCCGGGCCCGTTCAACCCATCCGGCTCTCAGCAGCCCGGCCCGAACCAGTTCGGCTACCCCGGCCAGCCCGGCCAGCCCGGCCCGAACCAGTTCGGCTACCCCGGCCAGCCCGGCTCGAACCAGTTCGGCTACCCCGGCCAGCCCGGCCAGCCCGGCTCGAACCAGCCCGGCCAGCCCGGCCAGCCCGGCTCGCCGCAGTGGGGCACGCCGCCGACGGGGCCGAAGTCCTCGTCCACCAACAAGAAGATCGTGCTCGGCGTCATCGGGGCCGTGCTCGCGCTCGTCCTGATCGGGGCGGGGGCGGTCGCCGTGACCCGGGGCGGTGGGTCCGACGGGACGGCCGCCGCCGACGGTGAGGAGGTCGCGGCCACCACCCTCGCCACGCCGTTCGTCGAGGCTGCCAACGCGCTGAAGGTGTCCGAGGGCGTCTCGTACGAGGACGACAGCTACTCGGTCAAGATCACCAAGAGCGGCGACATGGTCGGGACCGTCAGCTACGACACCCCGATCCTGCGCGCCGACGACATCACCTACGCCCAGCTGTCCCCCTACGAGGTCGACGACGTCATCCCCTACATGAAGGACTACCGCGGCGGGACGGCGGACGAGTGGGTCGAGCTCGAGCGCTCCAGCCTCGACACGATGGACATCGACCACTCGGCACCCGCCTCCCCGTCCGCCCTCGGCGACGCGCTGCTGACCGCCCTGGACGACGACTCCACCGACTTCTCCCCCACCGTCGAGGGTTACGAGGACTCCCTGGCCACGGCGGACGCCGGCGAGGAGACGAACACCACGGTCAGCCTCGACGGCACCACCCCGGCCCTGATGGCCCAGACCTCGGCCGGCCCGGTCTACGTGTCGGCCACGGCGCCGTACCGGGTGCTCAACGTCCCGGCCGGCCTGGCCACCGGTTCCGGCAGCGACACAACGGGTTCCGGTGACACCACGGCGACGGACGGCGCGAGCAGCGAGTCGTCGACGCGGGACGGGAGCGGGACGGGCACGGGTGAGAACGTCGCGTTCCGGAAGAGCGCGATCACGCCGTACGTCTCGGCGCGCGAGGGCGTGCAGATCGCCGAGCTGAGCTCCGACCAGCTCAGCCGGGCCTACGACGACATGATCGGTTACGCCGAAAAGTTCGACAGCGTCCTCGACTCCCAGGTCGAGATCACCGTGGACTCCACGAAGAAGTCGTGCAAGGCCTCGAAGTGCACCGCCTCGATCAAGGTGACGACCCGTCCGTACACCAGCTCCGGCACCGCCGAGAGCACCCGCATCGGCGTGCACGTCTCGTACCAGATCAACGCCTACAACTACGTCAACGAACCGGACCTGACCTGCACCACGGTCGTCGACATGCCGGCCAAGGGCACGAAGACGCTGAAGTGCGCGGTGGACGCGACGGCGATGCTGAAGAAGGCCGCCAAGGAGTCCTACCTCCACGACATCAGCATGTCGTACTCGGCCATCGGCCTGTCCGACACCGACTTCGACGCGCTCGTCGAGTCCCTGAAGAGCCGCCAGGGCTCGACGGCGGCCAGCCAGTAACGGCAGCCTCCTCGTCTGATCCGCGGTCGGACCCGGTCACCTGTTCACCTGTTCACCGTGCCACCGCCGGCGCGCGCCCGGTCACTGCCGCGCGCGCCGGTGGTGACCCTCGTGCGGCTGCGCTCGCGCGCCGGTTTCAGGCTGCTCACCAGCAGCCCGGCCAGCACCAGGGCCGCGCCGGCGTAGGAGGCCACCGCGAACCGCTCCCCCGCCAGCGCACCGAACACCCCGGCCCACAACGGTTCCCCGGCCAGGATGATCGTGGCCCGCACCACCGGTACCGAGCGCTGGGCCCAGGTGATGGCCAGCCAGACCAGGGCGGTGCTGAGCCCCAGCACCCCGGCCGGCATCAGCACCCCGGCCGAGAACTCCGGCACGTGCTCACCGGCGAGCGGAGCGCACACGGCGGCGCCCGCGGCGCAGACCGCCAGTTGCACGGCCGTCATCCGCAGCGGGTCGGCGCCGGGCGCGTACGCCCCGATCACCAGGATCTGACCGGCCGTGGCCACGGCGCAGGCGATGGTGAGGGTCTCTCCGGTGCCCGGCGTCAGGGCACCGGACACACCCGCCCCACCGCCGGACAGCAGCAGCCCGCCGGCGAAGGCCAGGACGATGCCGGCCCAGGCCCGGGCGTCCGGGGCCCGGCGGGTGAACAGCCAGGTCAGCAGCGGCACCAGCGGCACGTACAGCGCGGTCAGGAACGCCGACGTGGAGCTCGGGATGCGGGCCAGGCCGAGCGTCTGCAAGCCGTAGCCGGCGAAGAGGGTGGCGCCGATCAGCACGCCCCCCTTCACCTCGTGCCGGGTCAGGCCGCGCAGTCGCGGCCCGCACAGCACCAGCATCACCAGGGTGGACACGCCGAACCGCAGCGCGACGAAGGTGAACGGGTCTACCTGCTCCAGCCCGTGTTTCGCGAGAAGAAAGCTGCCGCCCCAGACGATCGTGACGGCCACGAGGACAAGTTCCGGCACGCCCCGACCGTAACCCGCATCCGGGTTACCCCACATTCACTTACGGTGCATACCGGAAATACCTCCCGTAGGCGCGAACCTGGCGCAGGGACGCCGGAGGGGCACAGGCCGCCGGCGCCCGCCCGGAACCTCAGCCGTTCCAGGGGTCTTCGGCGAACCGGACCCCTCAGAACCGAGGACGACGACAGCGGCTCGTCTACGCTCCCCCGCATGATCTCCTCCGGCCAGCGGTGCGCCCTCGACGTCCTCCTGATCCTGACCCGCGGCGAGCAGGTGCTGTTCGGCCTACGCCAGGGCACCGGCTTCGCCGACGGCCTGTGGAACCTGCCCAGCGGCAAGGCCGAGTTCGCGGAACCCGCCGTGCTGGCCGTGATTCGCGAGGCGCACGAGGAGATCGGGCTGACGCTGAGCGAGGACGACCTGGTTCCGTCGTCCACCATTCATGTCCGCCACACCGACGCCGACACCCGCATCGGCATCGTCTTCCACGCCGAGCTCGACCCGGCCCGCCACGGCGAGCCCTACAACGCCGAACCGGGCAAGTGCGCCCGGCTCGGCTGGTTCCCCCTCACCGCCGCACCCGCACCGGCACTCGTCTACAGCACCGAGGCGCTGCGCCTGCACCGGGCCGGCCTGCACTTCGGCACCCTCGGCTGGGGCACCACCGATTCCGCCGTCGATGTCGTGACCGGGTGATCGCGCCGCTACGCTGGGCTGAATGACCGGCCCGAACCTGGTGTGGATCGACCAGCAGTACGACCGTGAGCACGGCGAGCGCTACGCCGCCCACGTGCGCTCGCTGGAGGCGGCCTTCGCCGAGCACTGGGGCGACATCTCGCCCGTCGGATTCGCCTGCACCGCCTGGCGTCTGGCCACCGTGCCGCACCTCGACCCGGGCTACGTGCGGCTGCACCGCCGGGCCCTGTCCGCCGAGTGCGAGCGCAACACCTGGGACGGGTCGCTGACCGCCCGGGTCCGGCTGGTCTCGCCGCCGCCCGAACCCCTGGCCAAGACCCAGGTCTGGGGGCAGGACCGGGGCTGGCGGGGCTGGCCGGTGGTGCTCGGGCAGTACCTCCGGCCGTCCGCCGAGGAGGTCAGCCGCTTTCCGCACCTGCGCCCCGAGCTGCTGATCGACGCCCCGCTGCCGCTGACCGGCCTGCCCCCGGCACCCGAGCGCCCGGGCCCGGAGCTGGCCGACCTGGCCGTGCGGGCCGTGAGCGTGCTGGCCCGCGAGCTCAACGACCTGCTGCGCCCGGTCCTGGCCGCCCTCGACACCTGAAGCACGCTCGACACCCGGGCCTTGCTGCCCGATTCGCGGGCAAGGTCTCGTTGACGGTCATCTGGTACCGTCCGGTACGGAATGCGCTTCGGTTGCGTCCGACGACCGTGCGCGCCCGAACCCGGTCGCGGACGCCAGAGCTGATGGGTGGTTCGGCTTGACGATTCCGCAGTGGGTCGGCGACGACATCGACCTGACCCGCCCCAGTGTGTCCCGGGTCTACGACTACTATCTCGGCGGCTTCCACAACTTCGCCTCCGACCGGGAGATGGCCGAGAAGGCGATCGCCGACTGGCCCGACCTGCCGCTGATCATGCGCTCCAACCGGGCCTTCCTGCGCCGGGGTGTGAAGCTGCTGATCGAGCAGGGGGTGCGGCAGTTCCTCGACATCGGCTCCGGCATCCCGACCGTGGGCAACGTGCACGAGGTGGCGCAGGACCTCGACCCGGCCTCCCGCATCGTCTACGTCGACACCGACCCGGTCGCGGTCGCGCACAGCCGCTCGCTGCTGGCCGGCAACGCGAACGCCGAGGTGCTGGCGGGCGACTTCACCCAGCCGGCGAAACTGCTGGCCGAGGTGGAGGAACTGGGTCTGCTCGACCTGGACCGGCCGGTGGCCGTGCTGCTGAACGCGCTGCTGCACTTCGTGCCCGACCCGCTCGACCCGGCCGGTCTGATCGGCACCTTCCGCGACTGGAGCCCGGCGGGCAGCTACCTGCTGATCAGCCACGCCACCCACGAGCTGCACCCGCCGGAACTCACCCGCGCGCACCGCGACCTGTACAAGAACAACACCGCCAGCCCGATGACGATGCGCAGCCGCGAGCAGGTGGCCGGGTTCTTCGCCGGCTACGAGCTGCTGGAGCCCGGCATCGAGCTGAGCGAGCACTGGCACCCGGACGGGACGGGGTCGCCGGACCAGGCGGAGCGGTTCCCGATCTGGGCCGGAGTCGGCCGCAAGCCATGAGCCGCCGGACGATGGCGCAGTGATGACCCAGAAGCGACTGATCGCCGACTGGGAGCAGGCGCTGCGCGAGTCCGGTGACCCCCTGGCGAGCGAGCACGACTTCGCGCACCTGGCCGAGCGTCTCAGCTCGGTCACGCTGGCCGGGCTGACCCCCACGGCGGACGCCGACAAGGCCGGGCGGCGCCTCGGCCGGTTGCTGGTGGACGCCCACCTGACCGCGCCGAACGCGATCGGCCAGGCGATGACGGTGCTGGCCCGGTACGCGCCGGACGTCGGCGATCTGCACCGTGAGCAGCAGCTCGTGCGCATGCAGGGCGGGCTGGCCGCCGGGCACGCCGCGGCCGTGCAGCGGCTGCTGCTGGCCCAGCAGGAGGCCATCCACCAGGCCTCCACCGCCGCGCGTGACGACGTGGCCCGCGCGCTGAGCGAGTCCGAGGCGCGCTGGCGCACGCTGGTCGACCAGGCGCCGGTGGGCATCGCGATCGGCGACATCGAGGGCAACGTGCTGGAGGCGAACTCCTCGCTCCAGCGGATGTTCGGCTACTCGCTGGAGGAGATGCGCGGCATCCGGGTGCAGGAGTTCACCCACCCCGACGACACCGAGGACATCTGGGAGCAGTACGCCGACCTGGTGGCCGGGCGCCTGGAGGAGTTCCGCACCGAGAAGCGGTACGTGCGCAAGGACGGCGAGGTGGTGTGGACCAACCTCAGCGTCACCCTGATCCGCGACCCGGACGGCGAGCCGGCCTTCCAGGTGGCCGTGATGGAGGACATCACCGACCGGCGCCTGCTCCAGGAGAAACTGCGGCACGAGGCCACGCACGACCCGCTGACCGGGCTGCCGAACCGGGTGCTGTTCCTCCAGCGGCTCGACCGCGCGGTGGCCGACCCGGGCCCGGACGAGCGGATCGCCGTGCTGTTCATCGACCTGGACGGGTTCAAGTTCGTCAACGACTCGCGCGGGCACATCGTGGGCGACCGGGTGCTGATGGCGGTGGCCGAGCGGCTGACCGAGGGCGCCCGGCCCTCCGGGGCGCTGGTGGCCCGCCTGGCCGGCGACGAGTTCGTGGCGCTGCTGTCGAGCGGCCTGTCCGAGGCCACGCCGATGCGGGTGGCCGAGGACCTGCTGGCGGCGCTGAAGCAGCCGCTGAAGGTGACCGGCCAGCTGCCGGTACAGGTCGGGGCGAGCATCGGCGTGGTGGAACTGGCTGCGGCGGGCGCCAACTCGGCCGAGATCATGCAGGCCGCCGACCTGGCCCTGCACGCGGCCAAGGAGGCCGGCAAGGGCCGGGTGGTGGAGCACGACCCGCAGCGCCGGGCCGGGCAGCTGACCAGATTCCAGGTGGCGATGCAGCTTCCGGGCCTGGTGGAGCGCGGTGAACTGGCCCTGGTGTACCAGCCGCTGGTGCGCCTGGACGACGGTGAGGTGCACAGCGTGGAGGCGCTGCTGCGCTGGAACCACCCGCACATGGGCTCGCTGTCGCCGGACATGTTCATCCGGATCGCCGAGGAGAACGCCGCGATCCTGCCGATCGG
The DNA here is from genome assembly GCF_018499875.1 of Kineosporia corallincola. GTDB lineage: Bacteria > Actinomycetota > Actinomycetes > Actinomycetales > Kineosporiaceae > Kineosporia > Kineosporia corallincola. Next base: position 69,342 of record NZ_JAHBAY010000019.1, read on the forward strand.
CCGGTGGGTGCTGGACCGGGCCTGCGCCGACCTGGCGGCCAGCGCCTGGCCCGCGGTGAACATCAATGTCAGCGTGCGGCAGCTGTACTCGCCTCAATTTGTGGACGACGTCAGGCGCGCTCTGGACCTGGCCGAGCTCGATCCGTCGATGCTGCGGGTGGAGATCACCGAGAGCGTCGTGATGAACCTGGACGACCCGGAGCCGGTGGCCGTGCTGGACACCCTGACCGGGCTCGGCGCACGCCTGGTGATGGACGACTTCGGCACCGGGTACAGCAATCTCGCGGCGCTGCGCCGGCTTCCCTGGGACGAGCTGAAGCTGGCCGGGGCGTTCCTGGAGAGCACCCGGGGCGGGCGGCCGTGGAACCCCACCGACCAGCGGATCCTCAGCACCCTGGTGGACCTGGCGCACAGCATCGACCTGCTGGTGACGGCCGAGGGCGTGGAGACCGCCGAACAGGACGAGCAGGTGCGGGCGATCGGCTGCGACGTGGGCCAGGGCTGGTACTACGCCCGGGCGGAGGCCTTCACGCCGTCCACCCCCGCCCGCCCGGGACCCGGCGCCCGCCGGCGGACCTCGCCGGACACCGCGCCGATCCCGAAGATCCAGTCACCACGGTAGTTCTCACATCCGGCTGACCCCGACGTAGAACACTCCCAGGGCCACGACCAGCAGGCCGCAGAACGCCGTCGACATGATCATCAGGGCCGGGCGGGTGCGCACCCACAGCCGCAGCAGCAGGTAGGTGCTCACAGTGACGACGTAGGCCATCGGCGCCAGGTACGACACGAACACGGCGGCACAGGTGACCACGACCGAGGCGACGAGGGCGGCCCGGCCGGCGCGGCGCCCGCCCAGGTCACCCGACAGCGCCAGGTAGGTACCGCCCCCGACGAGCGCGGCCACCAGGCCGAGCACGCCCCAGTGCGCGAGGCGGGCCAGGCCGACGGCGGCGAAGAACCCGGCCGCGACGCCCACGAACGACGCGGCGCCGATCAGCACCGGCCGGGCCGTGCCCCGGCGCAGAGCCAGCAGCAGGGCCATGATCCCGGCGTAGCCGGCCGTGCCGAGGATCAGCACGATCAGGGCGATGTCCACGTGATCTCTCCTTGAGAAGTGCTTGCGGGACGCTGTTCCGGGACGCCCGGAGGGACGCCGGCGTGCGGGTCGCGGGCCCGCGCCGCCACCGACGGCGCCAGCCTGTCAGCGTCCGGCCGGCGGCACGTCCGGCCAAAGTCGCATCCCACGCGTCGCGCGCACGGTCATCCGAAAGTCGCACCGTCGGGACCGTCAGTCTGGGTTGACGAATCCCGCATGTCAGCCCAGACTGACAGACATGGAAACGGGAGAGCTGTCCGAGCGGCTGAGATCGCACGATCCGTCCGTGGGCCTGCGGGCCGTCGGCGCGCTGCACCGGCTGGCCGAGCAGGTCGAGGCCGCCGCCGTGGCCCGGGCCCGCGAGCAGGGCTGGTCGTGGGAGCAGATCGGTGACGCGCTCGGCGTCTCCCGGCAGTCGGTTCACACCAAACACGGGAAGTGACACTGATGTTCGAACGATTAGCCGACGAGGCCCGCGACACCGTGGTCTCCGCCCTGACCGAGGCCGGCCTGCGGGGAGACCGCAGGATCGGCACCGAGCACCTGCTGCTGGGCGTGCTGCACGCCCCCGGCCCGGCCGCGGCCCTGGCCACCGACGTGCAGGCGGCCCGTCACGCCCTCGACGACCTGGACCGCGCCGCGCTCGGCGTGGTCGGCATCGACGTCGAGGGCATCGAGCGCCTGCCCTCCCCGGCCTCGCGCAAGCGGGCGCCGTTCACCTCGGGCGCGCGGGCGGTGTTCCCGCGCGCCCTGAGCCAGACCCGCAGGTCCGGCAGCCGCCGCATCACCCCGGAACACGTGGCGCTGGCCCTGCTCGAGTGCGCCCGCCCCGACCCGGCGGGTGAGCTGCTCGACCAGCTGGGCGTTGACCGGCAGGCCGCCCGCACCCGACTCCAGCGGCGTCCCTGAACCAGGCCCTGTGACCTACGCCCGCCCCGGGTGCCTGGTGCGTGCGGTCGGGCCGTCGCAGGATGCGACCATGGACCGCACTCATCGCACTGATCGTTCAGAGTGGATCGAGCAGTACGCCGACGCCTGGCGCGAGAAGGACCCCGAGGCCCTGCGCACGCTGTTCGCCCACGACGCCGTGTACCACTCCTCCCCCACCGCCCGCCCGCTCCGCGGGCACGAGGAGATCACCACCTACTGGAAACAGGCCACCCACACCCAGTCCGAGCTGGACCTGGTGCTCGGTGTGCCGCTCAGCCAGGGCAACCGCACCGTCGTCGAGTGGTGGGCCACCCTGCGCGACCCGCAGCGGCGGCCGGGAACCGATGACGACCGGGTCACCCTTCCGGGCTGTCTCGTGCTGCGTTTCGACGACGCGGGCCGGTGCGACGAGCTCTGGGAGTACGTCACCCCGGTGTCCGGCGAGAAGATCGACGCCCCGCCCGGGTGGGGCGTCTGAGCCCTACCATCGTCGGGTGAGCACACCCTCCCTCGACGACATGCTCGACGACCTGCGCACACTGGTCGAGATCGAGTCCCCCTCCGGCGACCTGGCCGCGCTGGGGGCCTCCGCCGGGGCGGTGGCCTCGATCCTCGAGCGGCGCCTCGGCGGCCGGGCGGTGCTGGTCGACAGCCCGGCCGGCCCGCACGTGCGCTGGTCGGGCGGGGGCCCACCGCGGGTGCTGGTGCTGGGCCATCACGACACGGTGTTCCCGGTCGGCACGCTGGCCCGCCGCCCGTTCACCGTGCAGAACGGAAAAGCCTACGGGCCCGGGGTGTTCGACATGCTCGGCGGGCTGGTCCAGGCCGTGCACGGGCTGGCCCTGCTCGACGACCGCTCCGGCGTGGAGATCCTGGTGGGCTGCGACGAGGAGGTGGGATCGGGCGCCTCCCGGGCGCTGATCGAAGACCTGGCCCGGCAGTGCCGCGCCGCCCTGGTGTTCGAGGGCGCGGGTGAGGGCGGCGCCCTGAAGACCGGCCGCAAGGGCTGCGGCACGTTCGAGGTCGTCGTCACCGGCCGCGCCGCCCACGCCGGGCTGGAACCGGAGGCCGGCGTCAACGCCCTGGTCGAGGCCGCCCACCAGGTGCTCGCCATCGCCGCCCTCAACCGCCCGCAGGCCGGAACCACCGTCACCCCGACCGTGGCCACCGCGGGCACGGCCAGCAACGTCGTGCCCGCCGCGGCCACCGTCACCGTGGACGTGCGGGTCGAGACCCAGGCCGAGACCGAGCGCGTGGAAAAGGCTTTCGCCACCCTGGCACCGGCCGGCACGGCCAGACTGGAGGTGCGCGGCGGCATCGGCCGCCCGCCCATGCCGGAGTCCGCCGCGCTGGAACTGCTCGCCCTGGCCCAGCGGTTCGACCCCACGCTGACCGGCGTGCGGGTCGGCGGCGGCAGCGACGGCAACCTGACCGCCGCCGTCGGCACCCCCACCCTCGACGGCCTCGGAGCCGTCGGTGGCGGCGCTCACGCCGACCACGAGTACCTGCTCACCGCCGCCATGCCCGAGCGCGCCCGGCTGACCGCGCACCTGGTGAAGAACCTACTGCGGTAGGTGTTCCCGTAGCGCGGCGAACTCCTCCGGGGTCAGGAACGAGGGGTTGGAGCCCATCGGCTGCCGCAGCACCTCGGCCCGGGCCAGGCGCGGGTCGGCGCGCAGCAGAGCCCGGGCGAGCCGCTGCCGCTCGGGCAGGATCTCCAGGTCGAGCGGCACCGACCAGCTCTCCCCGTCGCCACTGACGGCCACCCCGGTCAGCTGGCCCACGCCCCACACCCCGTACCGCACCGTGCGACTGCGGCTGCCGCTGGCCCAGAACACCACCGGCTGCCCGGCCACCATCAGCCGGGTGCGATAACTGGGGCGAACACACCAGGTGTGCACCCGCGGCTCGGCCCGGAACCGCTCCACGAGCGCTCCGGCGTCCGCGTTGCCCTTGATCAGCCAGGCTCCGAGATGTCCGGGGGTGATGCTCATCGGGCCACCGTAGCGAGTGGCGCCTACTGCGGCCTCTGGAGGGTGGGGAAGGCGAAGGCGCGGATCTCCAGGAGAGTCTCGGCCAGACAGCTGGTCTGGTGCTCGACGATGCGCCGCCCGTCCTCCAGGCTGGCCGCGGTCGCGTCACCGATCACCCCGGACACCGACAGGTCGTCGGTCACCCAGGCCGTGGGCACCGTCCCCTCCAGGGTGAGGTGGCGGCTGCCGGCGTACAGCTCGCCGACGGCCTGGCCGTCACGGACCGCCAGGTCCATCCGCACCAGCTCGGGAGCCAGCGCCCAGACGATCGAGGTCTCGATCTGCCCGCCGTGGATGCCGTAGTGCTCGTCCACCTGCACGATCCCCTCGGGCAGACCGAACCGGCCCGGCATCATCGGGAACACCTCCAGGCCGGTCTCCACCCGGATGTCGCGAGCCACGACGTCGAGCAGGCTGGGCTGCCCACCGTGACCGTTGACGAACACCAGCTTGCGGAACCCCGACGCGGCCAGCGAGCGGCCCAGGTCCAGGCACGTCGACATCAGGGTGGCCGCGGACAGCGCGATGGTTCCGGCCCGGCCCAGGTGCTCGGTGGACTTTCCGTAGGCGAGCGTCGGCAGCTGCCAGACGTTGCTGCCCTCGGGCAGCGAGCGGATGGCCAGGTCGCTGATCCGCTCGGCGGTCAGGGCGTCGGTGATCAGCGGCAGGTGGGCACCGTGCTGCTCGACCGCGCCGATCGGCTGCACGACGACGGCGTCGGTCTTGTCGATGGCCTCGACGGCGGCCGTGGACAGGTGAGCGAGAAGATGAGTCACAAGAGGTTCCTGACGGTCTTATTCTTCGGTGGGCAGAGCGGATTCGTGCCAGCGCTTGAGCAACTGCCCCTCCACGGCGGCCACGATGCCGAACAGGATCAGGGAGACGGCACTGGCCATCAGCACCGCCACGAACAGCTCGGGTGTGCGCAGCTGGGTGGCGTCCAGGGTGATCACGTAGCCGAGACCTCCCTCGCCGCCGCCGATCCCGGCGACGAACTCACCGACGATCGCACCGATGACGCTGGCACCACTGGCGATCCGCAGCCCGGTGAGGATCTGCGGAAGGGCCGCGGGCACCCGCAGCGAGAACATCTGGACCCGCTCGGGAGCACCGGCCATCCGGTACAGCTGCACCAGGTTCCGGTCGGTGGACTTCAGCCCCTGCAACGTGTTCGCGGCGATCGGGAAGACCGCGATCATCGCGGCGACCAGCGCGTTGGTGGTGATGCCGGCGCCGAACCAGACCACGAAAAGCGGTGCGACGGCCACGATCGGGACGGTCTGGAGCAGCACCAGGTAGGGGTAGAGGCCACGCTCGGCGATGTTCCAGCGGGCCATGAACAGCGCCGCGGCGAAACCGCTGACCATGGCGAGCACGAACCCGAGCGCCGCCTCCTGCATCGTCACCTTCGCGGCCGCGGCGATCGAGCCGGCCTCGGTGGTCAGGGCCGACCAGACGTCCGCGGGCCCCGGCAGCAGGTAGGTCGGGATGTCGAACAGCACGATGACGAGCTGCCAGATCACGACGCCGAGCACGGCGGCACCGATCGGCGGCAGCACGTACCGGCGCCAGGTGGCGGCACGGGACCGGCCGGGGCCGCGCGCCGGCCGGGGAGCGGGGGCGGCCTCGTTCACGACGGCGGCCTCCGTGGGCGGGTGGGTGAGCTCGGTCATGCTTCGTCTCCTGCGAGCAGTGACGACACCAGTTCGGCGGTCGCCGCGAGGGCTTGCTTGTCGCGAGGCGCGTCGTCCTGCGTGGGCGGGCTCGGCGAGTCGATGATCCGGGCGATGCGGCCCGGTTTCGCCGCCATGACGACGATGCGGTGCCCCAGGTTCACCGCCTCGCTGATCGAGTGGGTGATGAACATGGCGCCGAAACCGCTGGCGCGCCACAGGCGCAGCAGTTCCTTCTGCATGTTCTCGCGGGTGAACTCGTCCAGCGCGGCGAACGGCTCGTCCATCATCATCAGCTCGGGCGCGCTGGTGATCGCGCGGGCCAGGGAGACCCGCATCTTCATACCGCCGGAAAGCTGCCGGGGCAGCGACTTCTCGAACGCCCCGAGCCCCACCATCTCGATGGCGGCGGTGGCCGCGGCCGACCGGGTGGCCTTGTCGACACCCTTGAGCTTGGCCACGAGTTCCACGTTGCTGCGCACGTTGCGCCAGGCCAGCAGCGTCGGGTCCTGGAACACGTAGGCGAGCTGATCGGTACGGCGCACCAGCTCACCGCCGGACACCGCGCTGAGCCCGGCCGCCATCCGGATGACGGTGGTCTTGCCGCACCCGGAAGGCCCGACCAGGGAGACGATCTCACCCGCCCCGACACTCAGGTCGAACGGGGTCACGGCCTGGAACCCGTTGCTGTAGGTCTTCTGCACCTGCCGGAACTCGATCAGCGGGGCGGGCGCGGACGTGGCCTGGGTGAGCGCGGGGGTGACGGCGGGGGTGGGAGCGGGGATGGACGCCATGCGGGGCTCCGATCGTCGGGAAGAGTCCCGGAACAGGGGACGCCGTCGAGGTTTCCGGCGTCCCCTGTTCCGGTGGGCTGTCAGTAGGAGTCGGCGGGCGCGTCCGGCAGGGTGGACGGCGCGGGCACGGTCGGCAGGTACGAGTTGTCGAACAGGTCGGCCGGGTCGATCTCCTTGGTCAGCACACCGAGCTTGGTCAGCTGGTCGACCAGGGTGCTCCAGCGCTCGCTGCTCATCGCGCCGATCTGCTGCTCGCCGTCGCCGGTGGCGATGAAGTCGCGCTGCTTGTCCCAGGCGTACCAGAGGGCGTCCGAGGTCTGCTCCGGGTTGACCTTCATCAGCTGCTCGTTCGTCGAGGTGGCCACGTCCACGTCACCCATGTAGTCCGACCAGCCCTGCATCGACGCGGCGAGGAAGTCCTTGACCGCCTGAGGGTTCTTCTCCAGGTACGACTTCGAGGTGAAGATGACGTCGTTGTAGGGGTTGTAGCCGGCCGAGGCGTAGCTGAAGAACTTCGTCTCCACGCCGGCCTTGAGCGCCTGGTACTGCTCGTTGGTCGGCCAGCCCTGCTGCACCAGACTCTTGTCGTCGAGGAAGTTCGCGATCGAGCCCTGGTAGGCCTGGGTCTTGAAGGTCAGGCCCTTCTCCTTCTGCATGTACTCCGCGCCGGTGTTGCCGGTCTGGACCATCCAGGTGTGGTTCTCCATGTCGTCGAAGGAGTCCATGCCGCTGTCGGAGTGCACCAGCACGCCGACCGGGTTGTCCTGGTAGATCGCGGCGACCGTGACGATCGGGATGCCCTGCTCCTGGGCCAGGGCGACGCTGGCCGCGTCGCCGATGCCCATCTCGGCCTTGCCGGAGGCCACGATCGTGGTGCCGGCGACGTTCGGCCCGCCCTGCTGGATGGTGACGTCGACGTTGTGATCCGCGTACAGGCCCTCATCCTGGGCGGCGTAGTAGCCGCCGCTCTCGGAGTTGGCGTACCAGCCGAGCACGACCTTGATGTCGGTGGTGCCGCCGGCCTCGGCGGAGGAGCTGCCGGAACCGCCGCACGCGGCCAGGGCCAGGGCGGGGACCAGGGCGATGCCGGCGAGCACGCTGCGCCGACCGCGGGAAAACAGGGACATGGAGGCTCCAGATGTCAGCTCAGGGCGACCGGGAACGGGCAGGTTGCCGGTCACGGAACAGCGCCGGAAAAAGCGTTGTGGAATGGCGGGAGAAATCACCGGAGGATTTCCCGGCGAATTGCTGAACTTCTCGCCGGCCGGTCGGTCGGTGAATTCTTTCGGTGACGCGGCGGCGGCAGTCGCGGACGGGCCGTCATGGGCCGCCGGTGGGGGCGGGGGCAGGGGCGGGAACGGATGGCGTGAGCTCGGACGATCAGCCCACCGCCCTCCGGCGACGACACCGTCGCAGGTCAGAGGCCCTCTGGGGAGGAGCGCCCCTCAAGGTTCGGGGTTGGTCCGACCAACCGGACCGATACGACTGTCATCCCTGGGCCGTACGCCCGTCAAGGACGCCCGCTGATCCTTTACCCTCGCGAAACACAGCCGGGGAGATGGCTCGGAATATCTCGGCCGATTGCCGGAAGTGCCCGTTTCGGAAGGGTTTTCGGAGGCCGTTGTTTCCGGCTGATTTCCGCCCTGAAAAGGTCGGGGTATGACCGCCGCCGCCCTTGTTGCTTTCCACGTCCGTCATCTACGGTCGGATTGGTCAGGCCAAGTTTCGGCCTGGCGGGCCGATATCGCTGACGCAGGAAAGGACGCCGCGTGAACACTTCCCCGGACGCCCAGGACGAGCGGGACGGTCGCCGCCTCGTCTCCGCGACCGTTCTCGGGCTCCCGGCCTCCGGGCCCGACCTGCTGCGCGGCACCGTGGGCTCGGAGATCTCCGCGCACCTCGAGAAGCTCATCGCCGTGGGCGATCTGCGGCCCGGCGACCGGCTGCCCTCGGAGCGCACGCTGGCGGCCACCTGGAACGTCTCGCGGGCCTCGCTGCGCGAGGCGATGCACGAGCTGGAGGCCAAGCATCTGCTGGAGCGCCGCCCAGGCCGGGGCACCACCGTGCTGCCGGCCCCGGAACGGGTGCAGACGCTCTACTCCCAGCTGTCCGACGCCGAGCACCAGCTGCGGGACGTGGCCGAACTGCGCGAGACGATCGAGCCCCGGCTGGCCGAGCTGGCCGCCGTCCGGGCCACCCGCTCCAACCTGATCGAGCTGGAGAACGTCCTCCGGCAGTCCACGGCCGAGGCCGACCCCGAGGAGTCGCTGCGCCTGGACCTGGAGTTCCACATGCTCCTGGCCGCGGCGTCGCAGAATCCGCTGATGTCGGCCATCAACACCGTCATCGGCTCCTGGACCTCGGCCACCCGGACCCTGTCCCACTCCACCCGCTACGCCCGCGAGGTCTCCTACCTGGGCCACCGCGCGATCGTCGAGGCGGTGCGGGCCGGCAACGCCCCGGCCGCCCGCACCGCGATGGCGCGGCACCTGGCCGACGTCGCCGCGCTCACCCGGGACGAGTTCGACACCTCCCACGCAGAACGAGGAAATCCCTGATGGCCCTGTCCCACCTGGCGCCACCGACCTGGTCGGTACTCCAGCCCTTGTCCGGCGCCGAGGCGCTCGACGCGGGCCTGCCCTACCTGCCGGCCACCCCGGCCACCACGTCCTGGGGCCGGCTGCCCTCGGACGCCGACGCCCCGGTGATGAGCGTCGAGCCCGGCACCACGGTCGTGGTCGACACCGTCAGCCACGAAGGCATTCTCGAGGACCAGGGCGGCGACCCGGTGGCCTTCTTCGGCCGCCACGGGATCGCCGCGCACGACGTGCTGAGCGACGCGATCACGATCGCCAGCTCCGGCACCCACGACCTCACCGGTGGCCCGCACGTGGTCACCGGCCCGATCGAGGTGCGCGGCGCGCAGCCGGGCGACCTGATCGCCGTCCACATGGGCCCCCTGACCCCGCGCACCCACTACGGCATCGTCTCCAGCCGCCACCACCGCGGCCTGCTGCCCGGCACCTTCCCCGCCGAGGGACCGGTCACCAGCGTCTTCTGCCTGCTCGACGAGCCCGGCACCGACCAGGTCCGGGCCACCCTGCCGCTGCGCCCCGGTGACGCCGAGCGCCCGATCCGGTTCCCGCTCCAGCCGTTCCTGGGCACGGTGGGCGTGGCCACGCCGGGCGAGCGCCGGCACTCGGTACCGCCCGGCCCGCACGGCGGCAATCTCGACATCCGGCTGCTGGTCACCGGAACCACCCTGTACCTGCCGGTGCAGGTGCCCGGCGCCGGGGTGTACGTGGGCGACCCGCACTTCGCGCAGGGCAACGGCGAGATCGCCCTGACCGCACTGGAGGCCCCGCTGCGGGCCACCCTGACGCTCGACCTGATCCCGGCCGACCAGGCCCGGGCCCGATTCGGTTCCGTGGCCGGGCCTTTCGCCGTCACACCGGAGTTCCTGGTGCCCACGGGCCTGGACGAGGACCTGGACGTGGCCGTGGCCCGGTGCGGCGAGAACGCCGTGGCCCTGCTCGGGGCCGCGTTCGGGGTGCATCCCGAGATCGCCTACGCCTACCTGTCCGCCGCCACCGACTTCGAGATCTCCCAGGTGGTCGACCTGGTGAAGGGATCGCACGCGATGATCCGCCTGTCCGACTTCGCCGCCCTGGGAAGGGAACTCGCCCGATGAACGTGGTCGAGGTGAGTTCCGGGATCGACGGCAGGGCCGAGATCGACTGCCCGGGTGAGGTTCCGGCCGGACTGCTCGAGGCGTTCGACGCCTATGAGCGGGCCCTGCTGGGCAACGACGTGGCCGTGCTCGACGACCTGTTCGCCCCCGGCGAGCACACCGTGCGCGGCGACGGCACCCACCTGCTGATCGGGCACGAGGCGATCGCCGGTTTCCGGTCCGGGCGCAGCGTGATCCCGACCCGCCGCGTGGTGAGGATCCTCGTGCGGCCGATCGGTGACGACGCCGCGCTGCTGATGGCCGGCACCCTGGCCGCGACCGGCGGCGCGACCGGGCTCCAGAGCCAGCTGTGGCAGCGCGTGGACGGCGCCTGGAAGGTCACCGCCGCCCATGTCAGCCTGCCGGCCAAGGCCGCCCCCGCCCCCCTCGGCATCGACGGCGGCATCGACGGCAGCATCTGGCGGATCGTCGGCACACCGCTGGTGAGACCCGCGAAAGACGGTGTGCTGAGCGGCCATACGGTCGCCGTGAAAGACCTCTTCGCCGTCCGTGACCAGGCGATCGGCGCCGGGAACCCCACCTGGCTGGACGAGCAGAAACCGCAGGAGCGGCACGCCCCCGCCGTCGCGCACCTGCTCGACGCCGGCGCCGAGATCACCGGTATCGCCCGCACCGACGAGTTCGCCTACAGCCTGGCCGGGCAGAACGCCCACTACGGCACCCCGCCGAATCCCGCTGTGCCGCAGGGCATCAGCGGCGGCTCGACCAGCGGACCGGCCACCGCGGTCGCCCTCGGGCAGGTGACGATCGGCCTCGGCACCGACACCGCCGGGTCGATCCGGGTGCCCGCCTCCTACCAGGGGCTGGTCGGCCTGAGGACGACGCACGGCGCGGTCAGCGCCTCCGGGGTGCACCCGCTCGCACCGTCGTTCGACACCGTCGGCTGGCTCACCCGCGACGCGGCCACCAGCCTGCGGGTGGCGCAGGTGCTGGTGCCGGAGAACAACGGTGGACGACGGGCGGAGCGCACGATCGTCCTGCCCACCGTGGAGAATCTGGCCGCCCCCGACGTCGCGGCCGACTGCGCTGCCCGCCGGGCCGGGCTGGTCGCCGCCGGCATCCTGCCCGCCCTGGCCGAGACCGACCTGCCGGGTGAGGTGCTCGAGAGCTGGTTCACCGCCTTCCGCACCGTCCAGGCGCACGAGGCGTGGCAGGCCAACGGCGCCTGGATCGAGGCGCATCCGGGAGCCCTGGGTGCCGACGTGGCCGGGCGGTTCGAGATCGCCGCCAAGGTCACCGCCGACCAGGCCGGCGCCGCACGATCCGTGCTGGCCGAGGCCCGGGCCCAGCTGCGCGACCTGCTCGACGGCGCGATCCTGGTACTGCCCAGCAGCGCCGGCGGCGCCCCCGCCCGCGATGCCTCCCCCGGCCAGGTGGAGGCCGAGCGCGCCGGCACGCTGCGGATGACCTGTCTGGCCGGCCTGGCCGGCGCCCCGGCCCTGTCCCTGCCGCTGTTGCGCACCGCCGACGGCCGTCCCGCCGGGCTGTGCCTGGTCGGGGCGCCCGGCACCGACCACCAGCTGCTCCAGCTCGCTGTCTCCGGAGGCCTCGCGTGAGCACCGAAACCCCTGTCCCCCGGCGCGCGACCGCGCCCCTGCCGCACCGCAACACCTGGTCGTTCCCCGACAGCCCTGGCAGCCCTGGCCGCCCCGACAGCTCTGGCGGGCAGGCCGCACCTGACGGGCCGGCCGGCCGGGTGGACCTGCGCCGCACCGTCCCGCAGCCGCTTCCGGTCGACCTGCCCGCCCTGCCCACCCCGGTCACCGCCGACCTGACCCGCAGCGCCCTGGTCGTGGTGGACATGCAGAACGACTTCTGCACCCCGGGCGGCTGGCTGGACGGCATCGGGGTGGACGTCAGTGTGCTCGCCCCGGCCACGCAGGCCCTGCGGCAGCTTGTGCCGGCCGCCCGGGCCAACGGTGTGCCGGTGATCTGGGTGAACTGGGGCAACCGCCTGGACCAGGCCAACCTGCCGCCCGGTGTGGCCCACGTCTACGACCCGCAGGGCCAGGGCGTCGGCATCGGCTCCGAGATGCCCAACGGCTCAAAGGTTCTCACCCGGGACAGCTGGGGCGCGGCGCTGATCGACGGCCTGACCCGGGAGCCCGGCGACATCAGTGTGGACAAGTACCGGATGAGCGGGTTCTGGGACACGCCCCTGGACTCGATCCTGCGCAACCTGCGGGTGGACACGCTGTTCCTGGCCGGGGTCAACTCCGACCAGTGTGTGTACGCCACACTCGTGGACGCCGCCTGCCTGGGCTACGACGTGGTGCTGGTCGACGGCGCCAGCGCCACCACCAGCCCGGCCTACTGCCACGACGCCACGCTCTACAACACCCGCCAGTGCTACGGCTTCTCCGTCGAGGCCGGCGACCTGGTGACCGCTCTGGAAGGAACCGTGAAATGACCACTCCCGCACCGATCCTGCGCCACCTCGACGACGTCGTCCCGCAGCTCATCTCGCCCGCCGACACGGTCAAGCTGGCCCTGCTGGCCGGCCCCGCGGACGGCTCGCCCACGAGCGTGTTCTTCGAGGTCTGGGAGCCCGGCGGCGCCCAGCCGGTGAACGCCCACGAGGAGTCGACCGAGATCTTCGTGGTGCTCTCCGGCACCGGCCGCGCCCACAGCGACGAGCACGTGGTCGACCTCAGGGCCGGTGACTGCCTGATCCTGCACCCGGAGTCGAACCACCGGATCTTCAACACCTCCGAGACCGACCGGCTCTACGCCGTGACCATCATGTGCAACGACGACGGCGCCATGCCCGGCGGTTTCGCCGAGCTGGTGGCCAAGGGCACGGTCACCGAGTGGAACGGCACCGACCAGGCGGTCCTGGGCGGCGAGCGCTGAGCCGGGCGGCCGGCCTGGTCACTCGCTGAGGAGCCGCATGCCTACAATCAGTGTGCTCAAGCAACAATACTGAGGTGGGACATGCGATACCTGGCGATCGGCGACAGCTTCACCGAGGGCGTCGGTGACGTGCTCCCGGACGGTTCCGTGCGGGGCTGGGCCGATCTGGTCGGGGCCGGGCTGGCCGCCTCGACCGGGTCGGTCGTGCAGTACGCCAACCTCGCGGTCCGCGGCAGACTGGTCACGCCGATCATGACCGAGCAGGTGGACGCGGCGCTGGCCATGGACCCGCCGCCGACCCTGGTCACGCTCAACGGCGGCGGCAACGACCTACTGCGGCCGGGCATGTCGCCGCAGCGCATCATCGACCTCACCGAGCAGGCCACCACCCGTCTGGCGGACGCCGGTGTGCGGGTGGCGCTGCTGTGCGGCCCGGACCCCTCGGGCGGGCTGCCGCTGAGCAACCTCGTGCACAACCGGGCCGAGCTGCTGACCTCACGCGTGCACGACCTCGGCCAGCGGCTCGGCACCACCGTGATCGACGTGTTCCACGACGAGGAGATCCGCCGCGGCGGCTACTGGTCGCCCGACCGCCTGCACCTCAACGCGGCCGGGCACCACCGGGTCGCCGCCCTGGTCCTGGCCGGGCTCGGCCACCACGACGTGACCGAGGTGCTGATGCCCGACCCCGAGCCCCGGCGCGGCCCGCTCAGCGAGGCCCGCTACTACGTGCAGCACGTGGGCCCCTGGGTCGGTCGCCGGCTGCGCCGCCGCTCCTCCGGCGACGGGCGCTCGGCGAAGTACCCCGGCTGGATCGACGTGGAGCCGGGAATCCTGGCCTCGTAGACCGTTCCGGCTACATCTGACTGTCCCATCCCAGACAGATGTGGTGATTTGGTTGGCAGGAACTGGCCGACCCGCTTACGCGTCTGCGGCCCAGACGCTCATGCCGGCAATCACTTTCACCTTGCCAGAAGCCTCGCCCTCAGCCGGTCATGCCACTTCGCGCGGCGAGGGCACGCAGGTCGGTGGTGGTCCGTCCGGACACCAGCAGACCGGAGATCAGCGCGCGGATGGCGGGGCGTGCGTGGGTCTCCACGGGTGCGAGTTGCTCGGCGGCCAGCATGGCCCGCAGGCATTCGTCGCGGTTGCCTCGCAGAGCTTGGGCCGAGGCGACGTCGGCCCAGTACCGGGCCCTGCGCTCGATCGTCGGGAGCCGGGCAGGCGAAAGCGCCTGCGCAGTAACTAGAGCCGCCGCCGGATCGCCGGTGCTGGTCTCAGCCGAGATCCGGTGCAGGGCCACCGTGGCTGGGGTGAATCCGCCGACCTGCCGGCGCACGAGCGGGCCATCGGTCAGGCTGTTGGCCAACGCGGCGGCTTCGGCCGTGAGTTCACGCATGCCCGGGCCGTCGCCAGTCTTGGCCACGGTGTAGGCGGCCGACTGCACCAGCAGGCCGCGCATGGCCGTGCCCTCGCGTCCGGCGCGGCGCAGACCGGGATCGGCGGCCGCTGTCAGGGCGATGGACATGGCCTGGTCGGTCCATCCTGAACGGCGGGCCAGGACCGCCATTTGCCGTGCCGCCTCACCGGCCAGCAGCGCGTCGTCGCGGTCGCTGGCCAGTTGGCGGGCCCGGTCAGCGGCCATCCAGCCCAGGGGCTGATCACCGAACTTGATCAGAATCCGTACGGCGACCAGGTACGCCTGGGCCAGCACGACGTCAGGCGGGACACCTTCGCCGGGACCCGCGGCCAGATCCCCGGAATCGGCGAGTTGGTGTCCGGTCCGGATCAGGGTGGGCAGGGAGCGGGCCAGCTCGCTGTAGCGACACCCGCTGTCCTGCTCGACTACGAGCCTCAGCTGGGATGGCAGCGGGAGGCCGCCCTTCACGCTGATGCCGGTTCCGTCGATGCCGAGCATGGCATCGCGCAGGCCTGCGACCAGGGCGCCGACGGGGTCGGCAGGCTTCGGCATAGCAAGCGATGTTGAGATTAGGGGTGGCTGCTCGGGCGTGGGCAGGCCAGCTGCGCTGGCCGCGGACAGGGCCAGGAACGTTCGCCGCCGCACGTCGTCCTCCTGAGTGTCCCTCCTGAGGGTGTTCAGCCTAGGGGGAGCAAGTCGGGGGTAGAGCGCAGGCGCACCGCCCGTGATCGAAGGGTGGCGTTCCGGGCGAATTTCGCTCAGGCCGACGTCTGCGACCGGGATATCCAACGCCGCACAGAACCGCCGCAACACCGCCACGTCGGTCAGGGGCGAGACGCCGCGTTCGTATCGGGAGACCTGCGCGGGCGAGTAGCCGGTCAGCTGACCCAGCTGTGCCTGGGTGAGCTGGCGGCCGAGCCGGGCTCTGCGGACTACCACTCCGGCAGCACTGATGGACGTGTGTGCCCTTGGGTCGCTCGACATCTTGGCCCCCGTTCCCCGCCAGGACGCCTCTTGGCATCGAGCGCGGGAGGCCCAGAAGAGTCTGGCGCCCAGAATCCCAGCCGGTGAGGACGGCGCATGCGTTCCTGGTACCCGTGCTCGTCGCAGGGGCGGCTGGGAGCGGTACCCGGCAGGGCTCGTGGCTCAGGTCTGGGCCACACGGTAGAAGTCGTCTCCGATGAGGAGAACAAGACCCCTGGGGGACGTGAGAACCTCGAAATGCCCTACCTCGCCGACAGCTTTCCCCCGGCATCGACCATGCGGTGACCAGCACACCGCCAGGCCCTCTCACCGACCTTCAGAGACGGCATCTCTCGTCCTCGACGGCACACCTTGAACGCGCAGATGTGCCGCCCGTCATCTTGCTCGGTCCCCGCTGTCCGCCCGGGCCCGTTCAACGAGTCCGACCCCACCTCAGGGCTACCGACCCCCGGGAAGTCGCTCCTTACCTGGCGCCAGCGTCCTCTCCGTCACCGTTAAGTCAGCGCTTGAGCAGTTCAATTCCGATGCTGATCTGGTCGATCTGAACGTTGGCCAGAAGATACCCCAGGACAACACCGGCAATGGTCCAGCCCCGCCCGGAAGAACCTCCCCTTGGCGACACTTCCACCGGCTCCCGCACAGGGCTCTCCTGCCGCTTCGATTCCTTCGCCTTGCGCCCCAACTAAGGCTCCCGTCTACCTCGAATTTGACTACACCGGTCCATCCCGGCACGACGATTCTACGAGACCTAGAGAGCATCGCCGCAGGTAAGAGGCCGACAAAAGCATCGCGAACGCTCCACCGATCACGGCCGGTGATCAGCCTGCGAGCCCCACTCAGGGCCTCTTTCGACATATTGCACTCGATCACAGGAGTCTATAAAAAGCATTGTCTCAAATGATTCCAAATATCCGAGATAGCAATTACCAAAAATAATCTCGCTTAAATCAAGAACTCCCAACCTACGATGCGCAGTCTTGCAAACAGATCAACCACAAAATGGCCTCACGCGAAATGGTTCAGCGCCGCCAATTCTCGCAGGTACATAAGGAGAAAAAGTTCCTACCGCCTGACGCCCACGTGCAGGAGGCTGATCGGCGGGGAGACGCCACTCGGCCAAGACTCATGCCGAAGAGCTGAACGCACGCCCCAGTCAGGCCCCGCAAGGAGCACAACTCCGCACCGAACATCCGCTTTCCCTGGCGTCTTGGCCAAGAGGCGAAGACAGATGGATTCCGCCTGGTCCGGTCAGTCCACGGGGGTAGCACCAGTCGCGGATAGGGGTCAGCACGGGGCAGACACCAGACCACCCGGCACCGGGCACCGGGCACCGGGCACCGGGCACCAAGCACCAAGCCAGCCGCATTGGTCCCCCCATCAGCGACTGGCAGCACCGCGCAGTTCCCGTTAGCCAACCTCAACTCGGGCTCCTTGGCACGCAACGTCACGATCGGCGAACTTGGTAGGCCGGCACACGGGAGACAAGTCGTACGCGGTGCGGAGTACGCGCGACGCGGTGCGGAGCGAAGTAGGGACAAGCGCGCGTGCGACCCCCGGGAGGTGGGCGCGACGGGGGACGACGGAACTGCGACGATGTTACGGGCCCTATTGCGGCGGTGTTGCGGCCGCTATTGCGGCGCGCTCGGGCCACCTCACCGCACTATTGCGGCGCGACCCAACATCGGGCGGGGATGCACGCGACTGACCTGCGACGTCGCGGGACGGTTTCTCGCGACGTCCGGAGAAGCCGTGTACCGGCTGCGCACGGGCGGGGCAGAACACACCGCAATAGCGGCCAGACACGGCGCGCTCCGCGGATCGCGCTGCCCGCAGCATGCCCGCATGAACTCCCTACCTGGGCGCGCCCAAGCTCCGTACCCGAGCCCGCATGAACTCCGTACACCGGACGCGCCAAAGCTCCGTATCCGAGCGCGCCCAGCCTCGGAGCTCCCCTTCATGCCGTGCCCGGATGAGAGCTCTGGAGATGTACCAACGCGTGGAGCGCCCCCGCTCCGGTCACAGGATTAGACCGTCGCAGCCGAGCCGAGGTCACCCTCTGTACCCGGCTGAGCCGATATCTACTCCGGTTGGTCCGGCCGCCACCACCGGTCCGCTCGGGACTATCAGAACCAGCGCCGATGCCGCCGACCCGGTACCGGTGCTGACCTTGGTGCTGACCTTGGTGCTGACCTTGGTGCTGACCTCGGTGCTGACCTCGGGCATCCGGCAGCTGGCCTCGAGAGCGAACCATGCGAGCCACGCCCACCCACTCCCGGTCTCTCCCCACGCGATCGTGCGCCACGCTGCGCCAGACAGATCCGGCAGGCCACATCCGTCTGACGCCCACGTCTGACATGGCGGAACAGCCGACAGCGGCCCCTGAACCGGAGTCCACTGTCGGCAAGGTCAAACACCTGAACCCATGAAAGATGGATTCTCGGGACACCATGAACTGGCGTATGGACGGCCCGCGTCGTCGCCCACCTCTCGGCTACGTCCGCTCGTGCCCCGCGCGCAACCGCGGGGATCATGGCAGGGAGTGTCGGGCACAACTGAAGACCCGGACAAGTTCACCAGGTCATGGGCTCATACGGCACACCGCTATCGAAGGCCGGGTCCCCGACCGACTACCGCGGGCGAACCCAAGCCTGGTGACCGACTCGACAGCCCGACGCTAACCTGATGTCATCGAATAGGCCACCAAAGCACTTCGTGGTTACACAGCGCGACATTGTGAGTGTTGTAGATCACACCGACTTGGTCTCTGGTCTCACCGGTTCTCCCCCGCTAAACCATGAAATCGAGCCGCCAGCCAGTTCGGCAGGGCGCCACAAGCAGGGGGAGAGTCGCCTGTGGCCGCGTCG
Organism: Kineosporia corallincola; assembly: GCF_018499875.1. Classification (GTDB taxonomy): domain Bacteria; phylum Actinomycetota; class Actinomycetes; order Actinomycetales; family Kineosporiaceae; genus Kineosporia; species Kineosporia corallincola. The sequence goes on from NZ_JAHBAY010000019.1 coordinate 87,743, forward strand.
TGTCGAGGACGGTCCACCTCGGCCAGGGCTTTCCTCAGGTGGCGCAGGACGCTGAGAGGTAACGGAACGAGCTCGTCGAAAGGGTCGTAGCGTCGAAGCTTGGAAGACGGCCCCAACCAGCCGCACCAGGGATCAGCTGGCGCCCTGTTCGTCAGAGCCATGCTCATCGCCGCCCTGGACGAGCCGCACCGACAGCCACATGTGGTTGGGCGGCATGGGCTACCCCGACATTGGCGCTTGGCCAGAGCCCGTTCGTGGCTGCAGCGCGGTAACGACCGACGAGGGCGGCGACTCCGGTGATCAGGTTGGTCTGGGCGCTCCAGCCGAGGGTGTGAGCGGCCCGGGTGGGGTCGAGCTGCATGCGGAGGATGTCCCCAGGCCGGATCTGGCTCAGCCGGGTGCTGGTCCGCGGGACAAGGTCTGCGACAAGCTCGCGCAGTGTGCGGATGCTGGTCTCGGTACCGCTGCCGATATTGACCCGTCCCACGGGCGGAGAGCTGGCCGCGGCGATGAAGGCGGCGGTGACGTCGTCGATGTGGACGAAGTCACGGGTGGCGGTTCCGTCGCCGTGCATGCGGATGGCCGTCCCGTTGAGGGCGTCGGCGACGAAGCGGTCGATGACGGCGTTCGGGTTCCCGGCGCCGTAGACGTTTCCGAGGATCAGGGTGGTTGCCTTCAGGCCTCGCTCAGCCGCGAACCAGTCGAGGTATTCGACGGCTGCGGCTTTGCTGAGTCCGTACGGGCTGATCGGGGCCAGGCGGGAGGTTTCGGAGACCGGCAGTCGTTCGGGGCGCCCGTAGATGGCGCAGGTGGCCGCAAAGATCAGGTGCGCACCTGCCTCAGCGGCTGCTTCTGCCACAAGCAGGCTGCCGTGGATATTGACGTCAGCATCGTGGACTGGCCGGGCCACGGAGGCCGGGACGGCGGCCTGAGCGGCCAGGTGCATGACGACCTCGGGCTGGTACTGGGCCAGCACGGCCCGGATCCCACCCGAGCGGATGTCCTGCCGGATCGTCGCTCGGGCGGTGCGCCACGGCTTGGGCATGTCCTGCGGCTCCGCAGCGGCGATGTCCAGCTCGACGACGTTCGCACCGGCCTCGCTCAGCGCCTGCACGAGGCGACGGCCGATGCCGCCCGCGGACCCGGTGACCAGGATGCGGCGGCCCCGAAGCCAGCTGGGCGGCCCCGGAAACTGTTTCAGGTGAGGATCGTCCGCCTGCTGCAGCTTGCGCTGGTTCATCGGGCACCTGCGATGTGGGCGATGTCGTTGTGGCAGAGCAGGACCCAGCGCTGTCCGTCGCCGGGCCGCAGCCAGGAGACCGGTTGCTGCTGCCACGTCGTGAGCGCGCTCTGGTGAGCGGCGAACCCGAGAGGCAAGGTTTCGGCGCTGTCCAGGCCGCAGAAAAAATGGTGGGCGGCGGTGACGGTCTCGCCGTGACCGACCAGCAGGACCCGCTGGCCGCGGTGACGCTCCAGTAGCTCACGCAGGGCGTGGTGGACGCGTTTTTGATGGTGGTGCGACGATTCGGCGCCTGCGGCCAGGGGCCGCTCGGGGTACAGGTTCGGGGCGGCTCCGAACTGGGCGATGACCTCTTCCCAGCGGCAGCCGTCTGCGGCGCCGTAGTCAGGTTCGCGCAGGTCCTCGATCACGTTCGGAGCCAGACCAGTGGTCTGGGCGATCGCGTCGGCGGTCTGGGCTGCTCGCGGGATCGGGCTGGTGTAGAGGGCGTCGTAGGGATGGTGGGTGTGCTCGATGGCCAGGCGCTGGGCGAGGAACTCGGCCTGCTGGCGGCCCGTGGGGGTCAGTCCGCGGCACCGGTCCGGCCCTTCGATGACCTGCTCGGTGTTACACCAGGCCTGCCCGTGACGGGCGATGGTCAGTTCTCCGTTCTGCATGGCGTTCTCCCCACGATCTCTCGGTAGAAGGACAGGCACTGCGCTGCATGAGACGCGGCCGTGAACTGTGACGAGCGCGCTCTCGCGGCATCGGTGACACGGCTGCGGTAGTTGGAATCCAAGGCCAGCCGGTCGAGGGCGGCCGCCAGAATCTTGGGCTCACCGGGCGCTACAACGGTGCCGGCGGCCTGGATCAGCTCGCTCATGTTGGCCACGTCGGTCGCGATGACCGGGCGGCCGGCGACCAGGTAGTCAGCGATCGCGCCCGAGCCCTGGAACGTGGCATCCGGTTGGTAGGGAAAGAGCCCGGCATGGCTGCCGGCAACGAGCGTGGCCCGGGCCGAGCCATCCAGATACTCCGGCAGGACCACGAACTCAGCAGCTCTTCCCAGCCGGACCGCACGCCCGACAGCGGACCGAAGGTCGGCTCCGGCTTGGGCCGGGTCATCCCAGAACGGTCCGGCCAACACGACCCGCAGCCGGGAACGGGTCAGCTTCAGCGCCTGGACGAGACCGGGGACGTCTTTCCACGGCGCGGCGTATCCGCTCAGTGTCAGCACCGTGGTGCCGGGGCGCGGATCGCGCAGCACGGCATTCAAGCGCGGGCTGGTGGAGGGGCGGACGTCCTCGGGAATGGTGGTGGGTAACGCAATCGTGCGCGAGAGCTGGCCGGCGGTGTTGGGCAGTCGGGCCTCTAGGATCCGGCGGCCGTAGTCGCCGAAGAAGACCCGGGCGCTGCCGGTCAGGGTCTTGTCAACGGCGTTCGTGAGTTGGGTGTTCGGGCGGTGCCGGCGGAAGAGGGTCGGTTCCAGCGCGTGGACGTGTGCCACGGCTGGCGGGCCAACGGTTCCGAAGCGGGGCTGCCAGATCGTCGGCAGGAGTTGCTCGAGTTCGAGGTTGCCGAAGTGGAGGCTGAGCAGGTCGTAGGCGCCGGGGTCGGCTTGCGCGGCGAGGTCTTGGGCCGCGACCAGTATCCGCTGTATGGGTAGGAATTCGTCGCGGTCCTGGTCGTAGGGCACCCCGGCTGATCCGAGGCGATCGACGTGCGCTCCGAGACGGCGCAGGTGGGTGGCCAGGACATCGAGGTAGGGCGGGAGACTGCCCCCGGGGTGGTCGGGTCCGACCAGCAGCACTTTCATGCGGTCGCCGCCGCGCCGAGCAGCCCCTGGTAGGCCTTGATCGTTGCGGCGGCGTTGCGATCCCATCGGAAGGTCGAGGGCAGATCGCCGCGTAAAGTCGTTGGCTGGTAGAGGAGTTGGAGCAGGTCGTCCTCGTCGCGATAGCGGTAGCCGGTGCTGGCGTGCCTCACGAGCTCGGCGCCGGCGGCCAGGTCGGCGGGGATCAGGGCCGGGGTCCCGCAGGCCAGGGCCTCGGCGATCGCCAGGCCATAGCCCTCCCACCGGGAGGTGCTCAGCAGATAGTCCGCGCGCCGGTACACGGCCGGTAGGTCCGCGGTGTCGAGGTCTTGGCACACCAGGACGTTCGGCGGAAGTTGCACCGGGTATTGCACCAGCCCGTGCCCCAGGACGATCAGAATCCGCACCGACTCCCCCAGCACGGTAGCCACGTGCTGCAGCCGGTCGAATCCCTTCATCTGCGTGAACTTTCCGACCCACACCAGGCGCACCAGCCCATCGCCACGACGGTCCCGGCCATCGCGATAGCCGTCGTCGAAGTACTCGGCCCAGGACGCGTGTTTGGCCAACAGCGTGTTCAAGGGCTGGCGGTTGATGACGGTTCCGGTCCGGTCGAGTTCGACGCCCCACCCGGATTCCGGGCGGGTGACGCCGGAGGCTGTGAAACGGTCGCGATCGACGCCGTTGGCGATGACGGCTGGCCGGGCGATGCCGTAGGCGCTGGCCAGGTCGTCGGCGGCGAACTGGCTGACCGCGACCATCGCATCGGCCCGACGGCATAGCTGCTGTTCGTCCCGGGCCAGGTCAGCGGCGTTCATCGTCGCCGCGGACAGGTCACCGCGTACCAGCACCGGCGCCCGGGCGCTGCGCGGGCGGGCCAGGTAGGTGAGCAGCTCGGCCTCCCAGGTCGAGCACTCGATCACATCCGGCCCCACCCGATCCAACGCATCGGCCACAGCTGCGCGGTGTGCGATCAGGTCGTTGGTGCGCGGCAGCGTCACCACGCTCATACCCGCGCGCTGCACCGGGTGTGGGGTCTCCTGGGTGATCAGTACGACGTCGATACCGGCCTTCACGAGTTCCTCGGCCAGCGCCAGGTACAGGGTGCAGATCCCGCCCCGCACGATCTTGTGCAGGTCTCGGTGAACCAGCACCACCTTCACGAGATCACACGTCCAAGATCACGAGCCAGACCGCGGACCCGTGCCCGGACCTGCTCCCAGGTCGGCGACAGATAAGCCAGACGATCGTCTCGCAGGTGCCCGGCGGGAAGTTCTCGGTGAGTGCGCAGTTCCCGCGTGCAGATTGTGGCCACGTTGCACCAAAACCCCGCCTGCGCAACCAAAGAGCTGCCCACCAGCTCCTGCTCGATGCGGGCCTGCACGGACGGGATACGCCCGAGCAGGAGCCACAGCACAGCGGCATCCAGGCCGGGCAAGAACCGGCCCGTGAACTCCCAGTCCAGGACACCACTGAGCCCGCCGGCGTCGGCGAGCACGTTGGCCGGCAATAGGTCGCCGTGGGCCAGCTGCATCGGGCCCGCGGCCTTGGCCAAGATGTTCAGCGCCGTCTCGTCGCGGGCGTCGAGCAACCCATGTGCGCGGTAGCGGGTGAAGCGATCCTGGTAGTCCCACACCAGAGGGAAGGCACCCTCAGGCGCGGCCCACGTCTGCAGGGCGCCGGCGGCCTCGAGCAGGGCAGTGACCTGCTCGAGGCCCAGGTCCTGAGGGTAGCGATCATGGGAGATCGGGGCGCCGGGCAGCCGGGTCATCACCAGCACGCCGGCGGCCACGTCGGCAGCGATCAGGCGCGGTGCGGACACCGGCAGCGGGTACTCGGTGAACGCCTCGTAGGTGCTGATCTCGGCGGCGAACTTGGCCTGCCAGAACGCGCTGCCCTCCAGCAGCACCTTGACCACGACGCTCTGGCCACCGACGTCAGCGGCCAGGAGCGCTGCCTTGTCGTTCTGATGGATGAGTAGGTCACTGCCCTCGGCCAGCCTCAGATCCGTTACCCGGCCGTCGGCAGCGAGGGCGGCACGAACGCGTTCGAGCCAACTGCTGTTCATGCCGTCAGGCGCGCTCACCAGAGGACCTCCTCGTCGGTGGAAGCGGGACCGGTGGCCGGGTCGGCCACCAGAGCCAGCTGCGCTTCGAACTCCTTGCGAGACAGGTCCCCGTTGATCGAGTCCCGCAGCAGGCGCAGCGTTCGCTCGTAGTAGTACATGTCCGTCGGCAGCCCAGCGCTCAGGCGGGCCTCGAGGACCTCGTACATCCGGTAGAACAGCTCCCGGTGTACGCCCGCCGTACTGGCGGGCTCCACCGGCCAGCGCTCGTGCAACAGCCGCTGGCCCTTCTCGAACCGCCGTGACCCGGCGATCGTCGTGGCCGCATCGCCCGTCATCGACGCCGCTTGCGAGATGCGGTGGTAGACGGTGGTCGGCGTGTTCAGATGCCGCATCCGCCAGTCGTGCCCGAAGACCAGGCCCAGCCACAGGGCGTAGTCCTCCTGCAAGACGTCGCCCGGGTTGAGCGCGGCATCGTGCGGGTCGAACCGGCGGGTCACGACCGAGATGACCGGGGTCAGGTTCGTGACCGCTAGAAGATCAGGGTTGAACGGGTGATCGAAGCGGTGGCGGGAGGGGACCACCTGACCCGGCTGTGCCAAGGAATGCGCCACCAGGCACGTCGTGTAGACCGCGTCCACGTTCTCGTCGCCGAGGCCGGCCAGGGCCGTGCGCAGGTGGTGGGGCAGCCAGATGTCGTCGTCGTCCAGGAACGCCACGTACTGGCCTTCGGTGGCGGCGATGCCGACCTTCCGGGCCGCGGACAGGCCCAGGTTCACGCTGAGGTTGATCAGGCGGATCGTGGCGGAGGTCTGCTGACGGACCTCGTCTACGATCGCGGTGACGTCGGGGCCGCCGTCGTTGACCAGCACGACCTCGTGGCCGTCCACGTCCTGGACGCCCACGCTGGTCAGGGCCCGGCGCAGACCTTCGGGCCGGTTGTACGTGGTGATGACGGAGCTCACCGTCGCCGAGGTGCTCACGAGGCCACCGCCGTCAGCTCGTTCAGCAAGGTGGTGGGGTCACCGGAGTGCGCGTAGCGCAGGCCAGGCGCGGTGGCGGCCACCAGCCCGCTCAGGCAGGCGCCGTCCCGGGCGAATGTCTCGGCGTCGCGGTGGTCCTCGGTGATGAATCGTTCGCTGAGCCGACCCTCGTCGAACCAGTCCAGACGCAGGTGCCCTGCCAGCTCACGGGCCGTGTCCACGACGCTCACCGCGCTCACGCCAGGGGCCGTGGTGACCTTGTCGGCCGTGCTGTCTGTGGCGCTCAGGCTGGTTGCGTCTGCCAGATAGGCGGGAAAGACGATGCTGACATGCAGGTTCTGCAGGGGCACGAACACCGGATTGAGCTGACCGAACCCGGTGTAGGTGAAGTAGGCGGCCTCGTCTGCCCCATACCGCTCCCGGGCCGGGCGCCGGCGCCAGAGGTCGATGTCGAAGCCGTTGAGGTCCCATGCCTGCGGCAGGCGCTCCCACAGGTCGACCAGGGTTCCGGCCTTGACCGGGATCGGGGTCGGCAACGACGTCGCGATCAGCCCGCGATCGCTGTCGGGCAGGAGGATCAGGTGGTCGTTCGACAGCCACTGCCAGCCATGATCGAGCACGCACCGCAGCGCGAGAGTCGTCTTCCCACCGCGCTTGTCCGCAGCGAACACGATCATCTGCTCATCGTTGTAGACCGCCGAGGCATGAATCATCGTGTACCCGGCGGCCTCACACGCCTGCAGAAACACTTCCCGTACCAGCTTGCGGGTCGTCACTGCCAGGCTGAGCGGTGACTGCGACCGCACCCGAACGGTACGGGCTGCCCGATCGACGTCCACCCCGACACCGAAGCTGGTGCGCACGGCCGCGTTGTGTCCCGGTAAGGCTTCGGCGACGACCGTCCATGACGGCTGCTGCGCCGCACCCGCCACAGAGGTCAGGGGGTAGAACTCGGCCATCGTCTCCAGCACCAGGTCCACGCTGGATTGGATCTCGACGACGGTATCCCCCAGCCGCGCCCGGACCATCCCAGTCCCCGCTCTCTGGCCCGGCGCTCTGCCCGCGTGGCCGTCATGCGTCTTCTTCACCATGGCTCGTGCTCCTCCCGTATGGCCAGACCTCGGCCAGGGTCGTCAATCAAGTCAGCGCAGGGCGGCGGATGCGGACATCACCACGAACAAGCAGCCGCGCGGGCCGCCCGGACCTCGGGCCGGTGGCAGCTACCGTTTCGCACCCCGCGGTCCGCCGCTCGTCGCAGCCTCCTGCTTCGCGACGACGGACCGAGAGCCTCAGCTGCACAGGGATTGACAGGGCAACCGCCGTGCATTCCCTGTCCAGTGCGGCGTTAGAGACAAGTCAAGGCCAGGGGTTGCCCGGGCAGCTAGAGTTGAACGCGCGGCAGGACGTTTATCCGGTTTAAACCCGATGGAGTTCTTCGTGGACACGACGCCGGCTCGGCGATCGGCGAACCAGCTCCTGCGTCAGCAACTGCGTGAGCTGGAGATGACGTACGAGTCCCTGGCTCGCGCCGTGTCCAAAGTGGCTGCCGAGAACGGTGAAGTGCTGCGTACCAACAAGTCCGCCGTGGCTCACTGGATCGCGGGAACCGAACCCGCAGAGCGGACTGCCCTCTACATCATTGAGGCCCTCTCACGCCGGGCTGGGCGCTCAATATCGGCTCGCCAGATCGGCTTTCGCACCGAATCGCAGATCCTGCTGCCAGGACGGCATCCTGGCCAGACCGCGGCCGCCCTGTCCTGTGTGGAGCTGGAACACCCAGGTGCCCTCTCAACAGCCGTCTATACGGTCACCGCGACGCAGGTGCCCCTGGCCTACGATCCAGAGCCCGTCTCACGCCTGATTCAGGCGAGCTCCGGACGCGCCCGCATCGGCGCCCAGGACGTGGGCGTCGTGCGAACCGTCACCCAGGCCTTCGCATCCGCCGACGAGATCCTCGGCGGAGGGCACGGCCTGTCCACCGTCGCGACCTATCTCGCCGACACCGCGGCCCCGATGCTGAACGGCCGCTTCGCCTCCGAACAGGTTCGCCGGGATGCCTTCGCTGCCGCCTCCGAACTGGCCTGGTTGCTGGGTTGGAAACGCCACGATCTCGGTCACGAGGGCGCAGCCCAGCAGTACTACCTCCTCGGCTACCAGCTCGCTATGGAGGCCGATCCACGCGCTCACGCCGCCTGGATGATGCGCGCCATCGCCCATCAAGCCCTGAGCCTGAACCACCCTCAGCATGGACTCGCCCTTCTTCAGAAAGCCCTGCTGCAGTCCCGCGGCAGCCTCGACGGCTCCACCGAGGCGCTGCTGTACATCACCCAGGCCAGAGCCCACGCCGCTCTGCAGGAACGCGCCCCGGCAGCCCGCGCGCTCCTTGCAGCAGAGGACGCCCTGCGTCGCCCTGCTGATCCGCAGCCGAGCTACTCACGGCTGATGGGGCCACCTCAGGCAGCTGTGGACTCCCACACCGCCCGGACCCTCACCGAGATCGGGGATCACGCCGGCGCAGCCCACCGCCACCGTGCAGCCTTCGCTTCCTGGGACCTGCAGACGTACCCCCGGGTGCACCTGCTGACGCACATGGACCTCGGCGACAGCCTGGCCGCACAAGCTCACGCCGACGAAGCCATCAACGCCTGGAACCGGGCCGTTGACCTGGCCGAAGGCATGGACTCCGGACGCAGCCGATCGGCCTTCGAAGCAATTCGAGGCGCACTTGGCGTCTACCGGCGCAGGAAGGTTCCGGGGGCATCAGGGCTCGCTCAGCGAATCCGCGACCTGGCTTCGTGATTAGGATCTTCCCCATGACCGACACCGCACTGCCAGCGGCCATCGACTCCCACACGCTCCTTGTGGCTGCGGTCATCGTCCATGACCAGGTCAACGAGCAGGTGCTACTCCTTCAACGCGCCTCAGGCGCCAAGTTCGCCCCCCTGCACTGGGACCTGCCTGTCGGTAAGGCGGAAAAGGGCGAGGCGATTACAACAACCGCAGCACGAGAACTGCTCGAAGAGACCGGCCTGACAGTCGAAACGGACGACCTACGGATCGCAGGAATCATCCACGGCTCCTGGGGAGTCGAGGCACCCAACGGATTCCTCACCGTCGTCTTCGTTGCCAAGCGCTGGACCGGCACGCCGGTCAACGCAGAACCACACAAGCACCAACAGGTCAGCTGGCACTCAACAACCAGCATCCCCACCGAGTTCGTCTACACTACCCGAGCCGCGCTCAACAACTACGTCCACAACGAACTTTCCGTGTTCACTGACGGCTTCTAGCCAAGCCTGCATCGGCATTCAAACCAGCCAGGATGCGGCGACGAGCTCTTTCAAGAGGCAGCGCTGCGCCTAATGCGATGCACCACGAGCACCCCAGCGCTCGGTCCAACGCATGCCAGGACCCTCGACCCGCGGGCGGGAACCGTCAACAAGCGCAGCCTGCGCCTCGCGGCATACCCCGGGGGCGCGCACTGAGGCGGAGCGTTCGGGTGATGCTCGGCAAGCCTGCCTTCGCGCACGTTCTACTCGCAGGAGACTAAGCGGAAGGTTCAAGTTGCCCGTCCAGAGAGCCATATCCGTGGACGGCTAAGTGCGGTAGACCGTGAGGGATGTCGCCGGTCAGCGGCCGTCAGACAGCGGAGGAATCATGAGCACGGTTCACGAGCAGATCCTCCGCGCAGATCAGGCCATCAGCCTGAACATCGCTGCTCTCACGGATCAACGGGCGCTGCTGTCGCAGAACGTCCTGGCTCAGTTGCGTAACCTTGTCGAGGGGGCAGCCGTGCTAGCCCACCGCAACCAACCCGAAGCCGTCTTCGATTACGAAGCCATTGAGGCCGCGCTGAAGCACGTTCGAGGTGTAGCAAAGCTCAACGTGCTCACCAAGTTCCACAAACTGATCCAGATAAGCGCATCGCACTACACGCTTGACGGGGACAGTTCCGAACGACTGATGCTCAAGTACTACGAGTACCTACTGCGGGTACGCACCCTGTTGAACGACAAGTTCGGCGTGGCAGTTCTGGGCAACCTCGAGCAGTTTCCCGTTGACCTGGACCCCTCGCTACAGGAGTACCATGCGAAGATCGCCGCCCAGATCCAGTCTGGCCGAGCCCATCCGCGTGCTGCCACAGCCGGGCGTCGAAACCGGTACTACATTAACAGGACACGCCCGTTCTTCGTTGACGGCCGCATCTTCTACGAAGTGACCTTCTGCCGGGCCGTCAACCGGGTGAACAAGTTCGATCGCGTCATCGCGTTCACCGACATCGACATGACCGACGAATACGCTGCCCTGCTGACGCTGCGGGACGACAGCATCGACGTCCTGGGCCAGACCATGCCGATCACGATCATCCAGGACTGGCGGGTCTCCATCCGTCCCTGCGAAATAGACAACTTTGCACGTCTGCTGGGTCTCTCCCCCCGGGCACGCGCGGTAAATCCGGAGTATCAGAGGCTCATGCAGTGGCTGACCACCACGTCTGGCAACCTTCTCGATCTGCTCACTGGATCTGACGACTTCTACGCCGCCGTGCGGGATGCGTGCACCCTAGGAGTTTCCGATCCCTCGGTCCTTCCGGTTCTCGATGCTGCCCGACCCATCGTGCAGTTGGCCTCCCCCGGGCACAATCTTCTCCGATACCTCGCATCGAGGATGCGCAACGAGGTGCTCAAACCCCAATATTCTACTCAGGCCTGCACTAAGTTGTCTGGCCTCTACGTCCAATACGGCTGCATTCCGTTCGACACGATGCCATTGTGCTCCTGGCCAATTCGACACATCCCACGCTACTGGGATCTAGCCCATAGCATCAACACCAGCAGCAGAAACCATGAGGTGCTCGCCCGCCGGGTCCGCACCAACGTCGACAACCGCGGCATGCTCTACACCCCAGCGACCGACCTGGAGAGCATTGGAAACGTTGAGGACCTGATCCGCGCTCACAACAACAACGTGTATTACCTTCACCAGTCACGCCATCTCCTGCACGACAAGGGACAGGTCTTCATCCGAGGCTACGAAGACGACACCGTCTCCATCGTGCAGAAACTGCAGGAACTGGCCGCAGGCGGCATCGACGGCTACACCGACGCCGTGGACCAGTGGCTGACAGACAGCCACCCCGGTATTGACGATCGGGCCAAGCGGGAGGCCCTTCGCCAGATGTTCAGCCAGTCACAAGTGGCAGTGGTCTACGGCGCCGCCGGCACCGGCAAGTCAACCATCGTCGATCACATCGCGAACTACTTCAACGACAAGTCCAAGCTGTTCCTCGCACACACCAATCCGGCCACAGACAACCTCAAACGAAAAGTCTCAGCACAGAACTCGACGTTCCTCACGATCAGCAGCCACCTGCGGACCGCACCGACCGGCCCCGAATACGACCTCCTGGTCATTGACGAGTGCAGCACCGTCAGCAACGCCGACTTGCTCAAGGTCCTGGAGCAGACCACCTTCAAGCTCCTCGTGCTGGTCGGTGACGTCTTCCAGATCGCGTCCATCCAGTTCGGGAACTGGTTCAGCATCATCCGCTCCTTCATCCCGGCGACATCAGTCTTCGAACTGACCACGCCGTTTCGCAGCACGAACCCAGCCCTTCTCGCGTTCTGGAACAAGGTCCGCCAGATCGACGACGACATCGCAGAAATCATCGTGCGCAACGGCTACGCCACCGTCCTGGGACCAGAACTGTTTCAGCCCCAGCAGCAGGACGAAATCATCCTGTGCCTGAACTACGACGGCCTATACGGGATCAACAACATCAACCGCTTCTTGCAGAGCAGCAACCCGAACCCGCCCGTGCGCTGGGGCGTCTCGACCTACAAAGTGGGCGATCCCGTGGTCTTTCACGAGACGCAGCGATTCCGGCCGGTCATCTACAACAACCTCAAGGGCTGGATCGTCGCCATCGAGTCCCTCCCGGGACGTATCCAGTTCGACGTGAAACTCGACCGTTCACTCACCGCCTTCGATGTCACCACGACCGAACTGCAGTGGCTAGGAGACTCCGTGGTGCGCTTCGACGTCTACGACCGAGACACCAGCGACGAGGACGATGACTCCCTCAACACCTCGATCCCCTTCCAGGTGGCCTACGCGGTCTCCATCCACAAGGCGCAGGGCCTGGAGTACGACTCCGTCAAGATCGTCATCACAGATGCCAACGAGGACGACATCACCCACAACATCTTCTACACGGCCATCACCCGAGCCCGCGATAATCTGCAGATTTTCTGGACCCCCGAGACCCAGCAGGCCGTCCTCAAGAATCTCAGCCACGACTCCAGCCCGAAGGACGCAGCACTGCTGGTGAGCCGCCGTGGCCTGATCAAAGCCTAAGGCGCCCACACCGACACCTGTCAGGATTCAGCTCTTCCACCAGAGCGAGGGAACTGTCCTGACGATGCCGGCCTGGCGTAGGGACTGTCCGGTTGTCGGACAGTCCCTACCGTTGGCTGTGCGGATGAGACAGGGCCCGATCTGGGACCCGCTGGGTGCGACACCGGGGGTTCTTGCGACGAGGGCATGAGCCACATGTTTTCTCCAAAGTGATTCACATGTAGCGCTTTTGGCGAACTTCAGGAGAATGCGTGCTCGCGCGCAGCCGCCCCACGGACACGCTCTTCAATCCTCGACCAAAACCCTCCGTCATCACCTCAACAACGCACAAGATCGCTTGGTGTTGTCCCCAGTCATCACTGCAGACAACGCGACCATCCACTGCAAGATCGCTGCAAAGAAGCCTGTCCAACTGCAACGTTCACGGCCCGGCTACTTCACCGCCCCCGCCACCAGCCCGGCCACGTAGTACCGCTGCAACAGCAGATACAGCACCAGGCAGGGCACCGCCGTCACGGCGACCCCGGCCTGCATGATCCCCCAGTTCAGCGCCCCGAGCTGGTTGGACGCCAGCACGGTGAGGGTGACCGGCAGGGTGAACCTGGCCTCGTCGGTCACCAGCACCAGGGCCGCGAAGAACTCGTTCCAGCAGGTGAAGAACGTGAACAGGGCGGTGCTGATCAGGCCGGGCACGGCCACGGGCAGCATCACCCGCACCATCGCCGTCAGGTAGCCGCAGCCGTCGATCAGCGCCGCCTCCTCGATGCCGGCGGGCAGCGCGGCGAAGCTGTTGCGCATCAGGAAGATCCCGAACGGCAGCTGGAACGTGGTGTACACCAGGATCAGCCCGGCCAGGCTGTTGTTCAGGCCCAGCGTGTGCAGGATCGAGAACAGCGGCGTGATGATGGCCTGGAACGGGATCATGAAGGTGGCCAGGATCAGGAAGAACAGCAGCCCGCTGCCGGCGAAACGCAGCCGGGCGAAACCGTATCCGGCCAGGGTGGCCAGCACGATCGTCAGCACCGTGGCCCCGGCCGACACGATCACGCTGTTGCCCACGTGCGTCCAGATCCCGACCGCACCGGTGTGCCCCAGGGCCCGGTAGTTGTCCAGCGAGAGCCCGTGCGGATACAGCGTCGGCGGGTTCTGCGTGGCCTCGGCCGAACTCTTCAGCGACTGCGAGAACATCACCCACAGCGGGTACAGCACGATCAGCGACACACTCGCACACGCCGCCCACCAGGCCAGGCGGGGCATCGAACGGCGCACCTCCAGAACGATTCTCATGACAGGTCCGTCTTCCTCAGCAGCAGCATCTGCACGGCGCTCACGGCGGCCAGCGCCACCATCAGCATCGCCGACAGCGCCGAGCCGTAGCCGAGATCGAAGTTGATGAACGAGGTGCGGTAGATCTGGTACACGGCGGTGATGGTGCCGTTCGAGGGTCCGCCGGCGGTCATGATGTAGAACTGGTCGAACGCCAGCAGCGACCCGGCCACCGAGAACACCAGCACCAGGGCCAGGGTCGGGCGCAGCAGCGGTAAGGTCACGTGCCGGAACGACTTCCACGGCCCGGCCCCGTCGATGCGGGCCGCCTCGTTCAGCTCCACCGGGATCGACTGCAATCCGGACAGCAGCAGAACCATCTGCATGCCGGTCATTTTCCACACCACCATGAGCACCACCACGACCAGCGCGCTGTCCGGCGAGGCGAACCAGTTGGACTCGCCGCCGCCCACCAGGTGGTGCAGCGGGCCCAGCCCGGGCTGCGCCAGGTACAGCCACAGGTAGGCACTGGCCGCGAACCCGATCACCACCGGCAGGAAGAACACCGTCTGGAACACCCGGGCCGGCCGCCCGGGCCGGTTCACCAGGAAGGCCAGGGCCAGCGCGGACACCAGCAGCAGCGGCGTGATCACCAGCGTGTACCTCAGGGTGAACCCGATCGCCTCGATCCAGGTGCTGTCGTGCAGCGCCGTGCGGTAGTTCTCCAGCCCCACCCAGGAGTGCGAGCCGAGCAGGGGCCAGTCGTGCAGGCTCATCCAGAACGTCATCAGCAGGGGGACGACGAAGAACACCCCGACCACCAGCAGCGCCGGCGACACCAGCGCCAGCCCTACCAGCTGACGCCGGCGGCGCTGGGTGAACCACGGCGCCCGGCGCGGGAATTCGAGCGCGGCCCGGGGCCGCACCGCACTGCTCACCGACATCCCGCTCACCCCGCGTCGATGACGGCCTGGGCGGCCTTCTGGGCCTGCGCCTGCGCCGCGCGCACGTCGCCGCCGCCGAACACCGCCTGGTTGATCATCGTCGCCCAGGGTCCGTTGTTGTCGTTGATGATGCCGTTCTCGACCACGCTGTACGGGGTCTTCCCGGTGCTCATCGAGTCGCCCAGCACCTGGTAGCGCTCGTCGTCCACCCCGTAGATCTCGCCGACCAGGTCGGTGCGCACCGGCACGATCGAGTTGTCGGCCAGGATGGTCTGCGCCTGCTCCGACGTCGACCACTTCACGAAATCGTAGGCCACCGCCTTGTTCTTGGCCCCGGCCGTCACCGCGATCTCGTCACCACCGGCGAAAGACGCCGTGCCGCCGTCCTTCCCGACGATCGGTGCGACGCCGAAGTCGATCTTCTCGTCCGCGGCCAGGGTCTGCACGAAGAACGCGCCCAGGTTGACCATGCCGACCTTGCCGCCCTGGAACGTCGTGCCCTGGGTGGTGCCGTTGTCCGTCTTGGAGGACGGCGCCATCAGCCCCTCCTGCCACATCGTGCGGTAGAACTCCAGTGCCTGGGTCACTTCCGGGCTGTCGAACAGCGCGGTGCTCCCGTCGTCCGACAGCACCTCACCGCCGCTGGCCCACACGTGCGGCGCGAACTCGAAGATGTTGCAGCCCCCGCACTGCCCCGCCATCACGAACCCGTAGTAGCCCTTGCCCAGGCCCTTGATCGCCCGGGCCGCGTCGAGCATCTCCGCGTAGGTGGCCGGTGGATCGTCCGGGTCCAGGCCGGCCTTCTCGAACAGGTCCTTGTTGTAGAAGGTCACCGAGGCCTCGGCGGTGAACGGCAGCGCGTACGTCTTGCCCTCGTACACGGCGAGTTTCCGGTGGGCCGGGCTCAGGTCGTCCTTCCACTCCAGCTCGTCCAGCACCGCCGTGAGATCGTCGAGGACGCCCTTGGAGGCGAAGTAGGGCAGGTACACCAGGTCGATCGAGGCGATGTCGGGGCCGGAGCCGGACGCCGCCGCGGTGCCGAACTTCTGCACGAAGTTGGCGGCCGGCACCACCGACACCTTCACCTTGCCCTCGTGCGAGGAGTTGTACGCGTCGGCGAGCAGGTTGATGAAACCCTTCTGGCTGTCGCGCGCCCACAGGGTCGCGGTGCCGGTGGGCGCGTCCGACGCACTGGTGGTGTTCTCGTCACTCCCACCGCAGCCCGCCACCCCGATCAGGGCGGCGGCCACGGCGACTGCCAGGAACCTCGTTGTTCTGAGCATGTCGGCTTCGCTTTCCGCCCACGTCCCTCGTCGGCGCGCGGGCTTTCGATGACAGCGGAAGGTGTTTCAGAGAACGGGCAACCACACCCGCATCGCGCCGGGCCCGCGGTTCGCCCACGCGCTGTACGGGATCGCGGTGAACTGGATACGTGGGGACGACGTGAGCCCCGTTCCCGGCTCGTCGCCGGACCTGACGGCCTGCCCGCCGTCCGGGCCCCGGTACACCGGGTAGAGCTCGGGCTCCGGCGGGCGCACCACCCCGGACAGCCGCAGCCGCACCGGCGCCACCTGCCCGCTCACCCGCTCGACGTCGATCGGTGCGGCCGGGTCCAGGCGCAACTGCTCCACCAGCACCCCGTCGGGCAGGTCGGCCTGCTCGACGCAGAACACCAGCGGGCCGCGGGTGACGGCCACGCAGCCGCGCACCGCGTCGACGCGCTCGTCGGCCCGCACCAGCACCGGCAGCATGGGCAAGCTCAGCCGGAGCTGTTCGCCGTCCACCAGTTGAACCGAAAGATACTGCCCCGAGACAACTTCCACGGCCACATCACCGAGGAAAGCAGTGGCACCGGCGGCCCATGCCGGGATGCGCACCCGCAGCCGCCCGGACCCGGCCGCGGTCACCAGCACCTCGCCGTCATAGGGGTACCCGGTCCGCACGTCGACCGAGAAGCCCTCCGCCGCATAGGTTCCCGCGCTCAGCACGTGCAGCTGGAGTTCGCCGGCAGCGCCGGTGGCCAGATAGCCCTGCACCGAGGCGATCAGCCGGGCGATGTTCGGCGGGCAGCAGGCACACCCGTACCAGGACAGCCGCTCGCTCGGCGCGTCCTCGTGCGAGCCCTCGTGCCCGGTGCGCAGCTGCAACGGGTTGGAGTAGAAGAACGCCGTTCCGGTGTGCGAGGTGGACGCCGCGATCGCGTTGAACAGCGCGCGTTCCATCTCCTCGGCGTAGCGGGCCTCACCGGTGGCCAGCAGCATGCGCCAGCACCACTGCAACGCCGCGATCGACGCGCAGGTCTCGGCGTAGGCGCGGTCGGGCGGCAGCTCGAACGGGTCGCCGTAGGACTCGTCGCGGTGCCGCGACCCGTGGCCACCGGTGATGTACATCTTGGTGCGGAAAGCGCTGTGCCACAGCTGTTCCACGGCACTCAGCAGGGTCTGGTCACCGTTCTCCAGATACACGTCGGTGACCCCGGCCGCCAGGTACAGGTGCCGCACCGAGTGCCCGATCGCCTCGGTGGTCTCGCGCACCGGCAGGTGGTCCTGGTAGTAGACGGGCCCGAAGTGACCCGGCCCCAGGGCCCCGTGCCCGCGCCCGTCCACGTGCCGGCGGGCCGTGCTCAGGTAGTCCTCCTGTCCGGTCTCGCGGTACAGCTCGACCAGGGCCGTCTCCACCTCCGGGTGCCCGTCGAGGATCGGGTTGCCCTGCCCGTCGTCCAGTTTCACCACGAGATCGGCCACCCGCCGGGCGATCCGCAGGAACCGCTCGTCGCGGGCCCCCCGGTGCAGGGCCACCGCCGCCTGGATCAGGTGCCCCGCGGAGTACAGCTCGTGCGTGCGCTCGGGCTGGGCGAACCGCTCCTCGCCGTCCACGCCCTGCACGAAGGTGTTCAGGTATCCGTCATCGGCCTGCACCGCCTCCAGCAGGGCGGCGAACTCGTCCAGCCGGCCGTTCCAGCGGTCGGTGCCGGTGCGGCCGATCTCCCAGCCGATCGCCTCCAGCGTCTTGTACAGGTCACTGTCGGCGAACCACATGCCGGCGAACGCCCCGGCCGGCGGGCCGTCGCCGGCCTCGGCCAGGCGCCGGAAATTCCGCACCACCCCACTGGTCTCGAGGTGGTCGAGGCAGTGCTGGAGGGTGGCCGCGCCGTTGCGCTCCTGCCAGGCCCCCAGCACCGAGGCCCGGTCCGGCACCGCCGCACGCAGGGGCAGCGGGGTGAACGCCGCGGACCGCCGGGGCACGGCGGGCCCCCGGCTGACGAATTCGGTCTCAAGGGTCACGTGGTCGCCCTCCGACAGCACCAGGAAAATAAGGAAACCGTTTGTTTCACCGTCAACGTAGGTCGACCCCGACAACCGGTCAACCCCCGAACTGTGAACGGTCGCAGCATCATCCAGAGCGCTCGCTTGCCGGGCAATCCTTTTCCTGTTTAGCTGAGCGTTCGGCCGAACACCACCGTGCCGACAGCACAGCGAGCGCAGCGAGGGGCGAACGCCGATGAGCAACCAGAAACCCGCCGGCATCGCCGACGTCGCCGCCCGGGCCGGGGTGTCGGTGGGCACCGCGTCCAAAGCCCTGAACGGGCGCGGCAATCTGCGGGAGGAGACCCGGGCCCGGGTGCGCGCCGCCGCCCAGGAACTGGAGTTCGCCCCCAGCACCGTCGCCCGCAGCCTGCTCACCGGCCGCACCTTCACGGTCGGTGTGATCACCACCGACAGCTACGGCCGCTTCAGCATCCCGATCATGCGCGGCACCGAGGACGCCCTCGGCCAGGGCGAGATGCTGGCCTTCCTGTGCGACAGCCGCGACGACCCGATCCGCGAGCAGCACCACCTCAAACGCCTGCTGGAGCGCCGGGTCGACGGCATCATCGTGGCCGGGCGCCGCACCGACGCCCGGCAGCCGATCGGCACCGGCCTGCCGGTGCCGGTGGTCTACGCGCTCGCCCCCAGCGCCGACCCGGCCGACATCAGCGTCACCAGCGACGAGCACGGCGCCGCCCGGCTGGCCGTCGACCACCTGGTGCGCACCGGCCGCCGCCGCATCGCCCACATCACCGGCCCGCACTCACACGCCTCGGCCCGCGAGCGCGCCGCCGGCACTCTCGAGGCGCTGCGCGGGCACGGGCTGGAACTGGCCGGTGAGCCCTGGTTCGGCAGCTGGTCGGAGGCCTGGGGGCGGTTCGCGGTGGCCCAGCTGCTGCGCGGCCGGCCCGACGCCGGCAGCGGCACCGCCGGCCTGCCGTTCGACGGGGTGTTCTGCGGCGCCGACGTGATCGCCCGCGGGGCCACCGACGCGCTGCGCGAGGCCGGGGTGTCGCTGCCGATGCAGGCCGGGGTGGTCGGCGTGGACAACTGGGGTGTGGTGGCCGAGGCCGCGCGCCCGCCGCTGACCACCGTCGACCTGGGTCTGGAGGAGATCGGCAGACGGTCGGGCGAGCTCCTGCTGTCCGCGATCGACGGCACTTCCGCCCCTGGCCTGCACATCGTTCCCGCCAACCTCGTGGTTCGCGAGTCCTGACCGCGCGTGCGGCGCCGCCCCGCCCCTCCCCCGGCGTGCCCTCGGCTGGCTATCATTCCCGGTCCGTAAACTCGCCATGACCGGCGTGTTTCTGGATCCACGCATGCCAAGGAGGGCCGTGTGATCGTCGAGCGACTGGACCGGGGCTGGACACTGCGCGGGATCTCCGGCGTCCCCGACTCGGTACCGGGGGCGCGGGAGAACATCCCCGCGAACGTCCCCGGCAACGTCCACGCCGATCTGCTCGAGGCCGGGCTGATCCCCGATCCCTACGTCGGTGAGCACGAGGCCGCCCTGTCGTGGATGCACCGCGCGGCCTGGGAGTACACGCTCGACCTGCGCGCCCCGGCGGCGGAGCCGGGTGAGCGCGCCGACCTGGTGTTCGCCGGGCTGGACACGGTCGCGACGATCACCCTGGGCGGCCACGAACTGGGCACGACCCGGAACATGCACCGCAGCTACCGGTTCGATGCCGGCTCCCGGCTGTCCGCGGCGGGTGCGCCGCTGAGCGTGCGGTTCGACCCCGCCCTGGCCCACGCCGAACGCCAGTCCGCCCGGCTGGGCCGCCGCCCGCACGCGAACATCCACCCCTACAACGCGATTCGCAAGGCCGCGTTCGGGTTCGGCTGGGACTGGGGGCCGGACCTCCAGGGCGCCGGGCTGTGGCGGCCGGTCACCCTCCAGCGCTGGCGGGTGGCCCGGCTGGCCTCGGTGCGGCCGCTGGTCACGGTGGACGACGACGGCACCGGCCGGGTCGAGGTGCACGTGGAGGTCGAACGTGGCGACGCCACGGGCGATCTCGACCTCCAGCTGACGCTGAGAGACCTCGGTGGGTCCACCGTGCGAGTCACCGGCACCTGCGCCACCGTGGTGCACACCGTGCCCGACCCACCGCTGTGGTGGCCCGCCGGTCACGGGCAGCAGCCCCTGATCGGCCTGACCGTCGCCCTGTTCCACGGCGACGAGCAGCTCGACGTGTACCGGCGCGACGTGGGGTTCCGCTCCGTCCGCCTGGACCAACCCTACGACCAGCCCTACGACCACCCGGCCGAGAGTGCCGGCCGGGCGCTGAACCTCGTGGTCAACGGCCGCCCGGTGTATGTCAAGGGCGTCAACTGGATCCCCGAGGACGCCCTGCTGACCGGGGTCTCGGCCGGTGACTACTCCGCGGCGGTGGGCCGGGCGGTCGCGGCCAACGCCAACCTGCTGCGGGTGTGGGGCGGCGGCATCTACGAGGACCGGGCCTTCTACCAGGCCTGCGACGAGCAGGGCGTGCTGGTCTGGCAGGACTTCGCGCTGGCCTGCGCGGCCTACGCGGAGAAACCGCCGCTGCGGGAGGAGATCCTGGCCGAGGCCCGGGAGAACATCACCCGGCTCAGCCCACACCCCAGCCTGGTGCTGTGGAACGGCGGCAACGAGAACCTCTGGGGTCACGAGGACTGGGGCTGGCGGCGCAAACTGCTGGGCCGCAGCTGGGGCGCCGGCTACTACCACTCGGACTTCCCGAAGCTGCTGGCCGAACTCGACCCGACGCGTCCCTACCTGCCGGGCAGCCCGTCCAGCCCGGGCTACGGCGCCTCCGAGGTGCACCCGAACGACGAGCACCACGGGGTGCGGCACGAGTGGGAGGTGTGGAACCGGCTCGACTACACCGCCCACGGCGAGCACGTGCCCCGGTTCTGCGCGGAGTTCGGCTGGCAGGCTCCGCCCACCTGGTCCACGCTGGTAGCCGCGGTCGGGCACGACTCGCTGGCCAAGGACGCGCCGGCGTTCCTCAGCCACCAGAAGGCGGCGCACGGCACCGCCAGGATCGACGCCGGGCTGGAGCACCACTTCGGCGTCCCCACCCGGTTCGCCGACTGGCACTGGGCCGCGCAGCTGAACCAGGCCCGGGCCACGGCTTTCGCCGTGGAGCACTTCCGCGCCCACGCACCCCGCACCAGCGGCTGCGTGCTCTGGCAGCTCAACGACTGCTGGCCGGTCACCTCGTGGTCCATGGTGGACGGCGAAAACCGGCTGAAACCAGCCTGGTACGCGTTGCGGCGCGCCTACGCGCCGAGGCTGCTGGGGTTCCGGACCAGCACCTTCGACGGCACCGGGACCGGCCTGCGGGTGGCCGTGATCAACGACGACGAGCAGCCTTTCGCCGGCGTGCTCACCCTGCGCCGGGCCACGTTCGGCGGTGCGGTGCAGGCCGGCGGGTCATTGCCGTTCGACGTGCCGGCCCGCGGCGTCCAGCTGCTCGACGTGCCCGCCGTGCTGGCCGCCCCCGGTGACCCGCACGCCGAGGTGCTCGTGGCCGAGGCCGGAACGCTGCGCGCCATCCACTGTTTCGCGATCGACCGCGACCTGGCCTACGAGCCCCGCCCGTTCCAGGCCACCGCCCGGCACCTGCACGACGACCTGTTCGCGGTCACCGTCACGGCCACCTCGTTCGCGCGGGACGTCACCGTGCTGGCCGACCGCGCCGACCCGGACGCCGTCGCCGACGAGGCCCTGGTGTCGCTGCTGGCCGGGGAGTCCCACACCTTCCGTGTGCAGGCCCCGCACCGCCCCGACCCCGCGGCCCTGACCCATCCCCTGGTGCTGCGCTGCGCCAACGACGTCATCGGGCCGGCCTGATCCCGCGCCGGCCGGCCTTCGGCGCGACCTTCCACGCGACCTTCCACGCGACCGGCCGGACCGGCCACCTCACTGGGCGGCCGCGAGCCGCTCCGCCACCTCCTCCAGCACCTTCACGTCGCCGGCGTACGGGTTCTCCGGCCGGGGCCAGTGGGTCAGCACGTCGGTGAAGCCGAGCTCGGCGGCACGCCCGGTCACCTCCTCGTAGAAGTCCGCGCTGCTCAGCGAGAACGGCACCGCCGGACGCTGCCCGGGCGCGTCGAGCATCAGGTACCGCCGGAACGGCTCCTGCTCGCGCCCGGCCAGGGCGAGCGACTCGTCGAGGATCTTGCCCTGCCCGGCCAGC
Organism: Kineosporia corallincola; assembly: GCF_018499875.1. Taxonomy (GTDB): domain Bacteria; phylum Actinomycetota; class Actinomycetes; order Actinomycetales; family Kineosporiaceae; genus Kineosporia; species Kineosporia corallincola. The sequence goes on from NZ_JAHBAY010000019.1 coordinate 109,882, forward strand.
CCGTCGATCCATTCGCCCAGGCTGTCGGCGGACGGGCCGAGGGTCATCCAGCCGTCGCCCACCCGCCCGGCGTAGCGCACGCCGCGCGGGCCGTTGGCGGCCACGACCACCGGCAGGTCCGGCACCGCGGGCAGGTGCCGCGCGTCACTGGTGGAGAACCAGCGGCCCTGCGTGCTCACGTGGTCCTCCGAGCGCAGCCGCAGCAGCAGGTCGGTGAACTCCTGGAACCGGTCGACGCGCTCGCGCACGCTCAGCGGTTCCTGGCCGAGGATGCGTGAGTCCAGGTCGCCGCCGGTGCCGACGCCCAGCACGAAGCGGCCGCCGGAGATGTCGTGCAGGGCCTGGGCCTCGCGGTACAGCGCCAGCGGGTGCCGGAAGTTCGGCGCGCACACGGCCGTTCCCAGCCCGATCGTACTGGTGACGGTGGCGGCGGCGCTCAGCGTGGGCACACCGGCGAACCACGGCGAGTTCGGCAGGCCGCCCCAGACCAGGTGATCGTAGGTCCAGGCGTGGTCGAAACCCATGTCCTCGGCCGCGGTCCACAGCGGACGCGAGCGCGCCCAGGGCTGGTCGGTGAGGATGATGACGCCGTGCTTCACGCTGACCTGCAATCGTCGCGGGCGGTCGGGGAACGGCCGCCAGGCTATCGGGCCGTTGACACACCCTGCGTAACCTGCCTGTAATGGACGGGCCTGGGCCACGGGGAGGTAGAACGCTCATGCATGACGACGTCGCCTGCATCATCGGCGAGATCCGGCGCCTCACCACACCTTTGCCCGGTGCCAGACCCGTTGCGGCGGGGCCGGACCCGCGACCGGCCGGCCCGCTCACCCCCGCCGTCGTCCTGCGGCTTCCCGTCGCCGCGCGGCACGTGCTCGCCCTGGCCGCCCAGGGGCACCCGGTGAGCCGGATCGCGCTGCTCACCGCCACCGCCCCGGCCCTCGCCGACAGCCGATTGCGGTACGCGGCAGGCCAACTCGGCCTGAGCCCGGACTTCGGCACGGACCCCGGTGTGCGCCCCCGCCCCGGCGCGGTCAGCCGGACGTGACCGTGACCGCGGCCCAGCTCGAAGAGGCCCGCCGCTCGTTCGCCCAGCTGCGCTGCCTGGCCGGTTCCACACCGGACCCGGAACTGCGCGAACGCCTGCACCAGACCGCCGCCCGGCTTCTCGACGCCATCGTCGCCCCGGTCACCGGCCAGCACGTGCGGCCCCTGAAGCTGACCGTCCGGGAGATCGACGTGCTGGCCGTCGTGGCCATCGGGGCCACCAACAGCGAGGTGGCCGAGCGGCTGGGCATCACCACCGAGACGGTGAAGGGTTATCTGCGCACCGCCATGCACAAGCTCCAGGCGACCAACCGGTTCAGCGCCGTGCAGTCCGCCCGGCGCCACCGCTTCATCCCCTGAGGCCCCCCGACCCGGCACCGTGAGCACCGTCGTTCTCGCGGTCGTTCTCGCGGTCGGCCGCGCGGGAGAGCCGGCCCGGCCACCAGAACCAGCGCCCCAGCAGGGTGACCAGGGCGGGAACCAGCACGCTGCGCACCAGCAGGGTGTCGAGCAGCACCCCGAACCCGACGATCACGCCGATCTGGGTGAGCACGATCAGCGGCAGCACCCCGAGCACCGCGAACACCGCCGCCAGCAGCACGCCGGCGCTGGTGATCACCCCGCCGGTCACCGCCAGGGCCACCGAGATCGGGCCTCTGGCAACGTCTGTGGCGATGTCTGCCGCGACGTCTGCCGTCTCACCGCCCGATCGCACCCGCTCGGCCTCCTCCTTGGCCCGGGTGGTCAGGAAGATGTTGTAGTCCACCCCGAGCGCGACCAGGAACAGGAAGGCCAGCAGCGGCACGGTCAGGTCCAGGGCGGGGAAACCGAACCAGTGCTCGAACGCGACCCAGGCCGCGCCCATCGCCGCGGCGTAGGTGGCCACGACGGTGAGCACCAGCACCACCGCGGCCACCAGCGAGCGCAGCAGCAGGAGCAGCACACCCAGCACCACGGCCAGGACCAGCGGGATGATCAGCAACCGGTCGCGGTGGGCCACCTCGTCGGCGTCCAGCGCCTCGGCGTCGGACCCGCCGACCAGGGCGCCCGCGTCGATTTCGCGGATCGTGGAACGGATCTCGCCGATGATGCGGAAGGACGCGTCGCTGGCCGGCGCCGAGTCCAGCACCACGTCGATCGCCGTGCGCCCCGAGCCGTCGGCCGAGGGCCGGGCGGAGCGCACGCCCTCGACGTCCCCCAGCACCTGCACGGCGCGATCGGCGACGTCGCTGCCGACCACCACGACCGTCGGCTCGGACGACCCGGCCGGGAAGTGCTCGCCGAGCGTCTCCTGCCCGGTGACCGACTCCGGCGTGGCGCGGAACTGCTCGGTCTGCGAGAGCCCGGTGCGCAGCCCGGCCAGCGGGATGATCAGGACGGCCAGCAGGGCGGCACCCGCCAGCCCGACCAGCACCGGGCGCCGGGTGACGGCCCCGGCCACCCGCCACCAGATCCCGGCCCGCACGTCCAGCTCGCCGGTCCCGGCGGTGCGCACGTGCGGCACGAAGGGCCAGAACAGCCGGCGGCCGGGCACGGTCATCGCCGCGGGCAGCACCAGCAGGGCGTACAGGACGGCGGTCACGATGCCGAGCGCACCGCCCAGGCCGATGTTGCGGCTGGACGGGCTGTCGGCGAACCCCAGGCACAGCAGCGCGAGCACCACCGTGCCGGAACTGGCCAGGATCGCCGGGGCGGCCCGGTCGACGGCGACCTTCATCGCGTCGTAACGGTTCTCGTGACGGCGCAGCTCCTCCCGGTAGCGGGCGATCAGCAGCAGCGCGTAGTTCGTGCCGGCCCCGAACACCAGCACCGAGGTGATGCCGACGGAGGCACCGTCGGTGGTGAACGGCAGCACCTTGGTGCCGGCGGCGACCACGGTGACGGCCACCTGGTCGGCCACGCCGACCACGGCCAGCGGCACCAGCCACAGCCAGGGGCTGCGGTAGGTCAGCAGCAGCAGGAGCGCCACCACGATCGCGGTGAAGGCCAGCAGCCGGGTGTCGGCGCCGTCGAACACCCCGGCCAGGTCGACGGTGAACGCCGGCCCGCCGGTCACCTGCGCCCGCAACCCGTCCGGCAGGCCGGCCAGATCGGCGCGCATCGCCTCGACGATCGTCACCAGCTCGTCGTTGGACGCGGACGACGACAGCGGCACCCCGACGACGGCGGCCTCGCCGTCGTCGGAGACCTGCTGGAACGTCTGTGACCCGGCGACCGCGTACCGCTCCAGGTTCTTCACCAGCGACTGAACGGTGGCCCGGTCGTCCTGGGTCAGTGCCTGGCCGTTCCTGTCGATGACGACGATCGCCGGCACCACCTCGCTGCCACCGAGCTCGTCGCGCACCTGCGCGGCCTGGCGTGACTCGGCACCGGCCGGGACGTTGGCCACGCCGTTGCCCGACTCCTCGGCGGCGATCGGGGCCGCGAGGGCGAGCCCGGAGAAGACCACCGCGATCAGGACGACCAGCCGGCTCAGCCTCGGGCCCACCAGGTGCGGCAGGCGGCGTTTAGTTCCACCGTCGAATAGTTCCACAGCGGAAAGAGTATGATGATCGCGTGCAGGACCACAATCCGAAACGCCCGGCCCGCCCCGAGACTCCCGGCCGGAGCACCGCCCAGAGCACCCACCGGACCGACGAACCGGCCGACGGGCAGCCTCGCCGGCGCCACGCCCACGGCGACCCGCGCCCCGAGGCGATCCGCGCGGTCCGGGCCATGGCCGCGTTCGCCAGCGAGTCGGAGATGTACCTGGCCGCCACCGGCCGCGAGGGCGCGATGCACCGCACCGACCTCAACGGCCTGCGCGTGGTGATGGCCGGATCCGAGTCCGAGCCGGTCACCCCACGCCGCCTCAGCGAGGCCCTCCAGCTCAGCGCCCCCGCCACGTCCGCCATGCTCGACCGGCTCGAGCGCCTGGGCCACGTCGAACGCCACCCCCACCCCAGCGACCGCCGCTCTGTGGTGGTCACCGCCACCGAGCACGCCCGCACCGTGGGCGCCTCGATGTTCGGCCGGGTCGGCGCGCACATGGCCCCCGTGCTCGCCGGGCGCAGCGCCGGGGAACTGGCACTCATCGCCCAGTTCCTCGAAGACGCCACGGCCGCCACCAGCTCCGCGCGCGCCGACATCCCCTGACCGCGCGTCACCGTCCGAGGGCTGGTCCGGCCGGTAACGTCCGACCATTACACTCCCCCATGTCATAGCTGGCGCCGCTCGCCGCTGAATGTCGTGGTTAGTCGTGGTTACACGCCTCGGGAGGGGCTTTTCCGTTGGTCCAGAGCCTCGCCGGTGACACCGAAGTCGTACCCGGGGCCGCACCCCGGCTGATCCCGGCCGGGCAACCGGGCGTGCAGGCCGCGGCGGTGCTGTCCCTGGGCCGGGCGATCCTCGTCGCCCGGCTGATCCTGTCGTTCCTCTACGCCGTCACGGCCGTGCTCCTCAGCGGCGCCGACGCGCAGTCCCTCCAGCGCTACGCCGTCCCGCTCGCGATCATCGCGGCCGTCACGTCCACCGAGCTGGCCACGCTGCGCCGGATGGCCAACGGCCCGCCCCGGGTGCTGCTGGTGCTGGCCGACTCCGCGGTGGCGCTGGTGCTGTTCCTGGTCTGGACCGGCGACCCGGTCTACGTCGTCTACCAGATCGGCGCCGCCGCCCTGGCCGGTGCGATGCTCGGCCTGCACGGCGCCCCGCTGTGGCTGGGCCAGGCCGTCCAGGCCGCCGCGACCTGCTGGTTCGTGCTCGCCGACAAGGTCGCGCCGCTGGCGACCACCGTGGTGCTGGTCACCGCGCCGGCCCTGATCCTCGCCGCCGGCGCCTCCTCGATCACGCTGGCACAGCTGATCCGCGACCGCCTCAACCGCGACCTCGACCCGTCCGTGCCGGTAGCCGTCATCCACGACGCGGTCAGCACCACACTGCGCCGCTCCTGCCTGGCCTGGTTCCGGCTGCCCCGGTTCGGCCGCCGCACCTCCTCGGGACCCGGTCCGCTGGCCGACGAGCTGGCCCGGCTGCTCACCCAGGACACCCTGACGGCACTGGAACAGGCCGAGATCCCGGTCGGGGGTGTGCGGTTCGACTACTCGCACGAGGACTTCGCCGACAGCCTCGACGCGCTCTGCCACGAGTGGGCCGCCTCCACGAACATCCATCTGCGCACCGATCTGCCACCGGTCTGGCTGCGGGTTCCGGTGCGTCACCAGCTCGCCCTGATCGTCGACGACGCCCTGACGAACGTCTCCGAGCATGCCCACGCCACCCGGGCCCAGGTCGAGCTCACCGAACGGAGGCAGGGCGTGACCATCACCGTCAAGGACAACGGCCAGGGCTTCGTGGTCCCGTCCGACCCGGCGACGCTGCGCGGCGGCGACTACGACGGGATCTGCCGGATGATCTCGCGCTCGTCGTACCTGGGCGCCAACCTCACCATCACCACCGCGCCGTACTCCGGCACCGAGATCAGGGTCCGGCTCGAGGGGAAGCGATGAGAACGGCCAAGATGAAGAGCCCCGTCAGCAAGACGTTCACCGCCCTGCCCACGTCGTGGCTGTGGCCGGCCGGCCCGCCGATCTGGCAGATCTCCACGCTCGGCGCCGCCGTGGCCCTCACCTCGGTCGCGGTCCCGGCCCTGCCCACGGTGCTGCCCGACAAGACGCCGTCCACCCAGACCCCCTCGGCGCAGGCACCCTCCCCCGGCGACGACGGTGTGCTCAGCGGCGAGAGCGGGACCGGCGGCACCGCGGCGGTGGCCGCCCCCGCCACCACGTCCACCCCGGCCGCGACCGACCCGACGGCCGTGCCCACCGTCACCGCGATCACCCCCACCGGGCAGCCCGGCGTGACCGCCACCCAGGCACCCACGGCGACCACGTCGTCCACCCCCGGATCGACCCCGTCGGCCACCGCCACCGCCGAACCGCCGGCACCCACCCAGGACGCCGCCGCCCCGGTCACCGTCGCGGCCGCCGACGAGGGCAACCAGCGCTGGCTGGTCACCAGCACCACCTGCGCGACCTGCGTCTCGGGCAACCGGGTGATCGGGATCGGGCTGCTGGCCACGCTCACCGTTCCGGTCGAGAGCGACACCGCCGGCACCCGGCAGCTGACCATCGCCTACGAGAGCCGGCTGGACCGCGACCTGTACATCAGCGTGAACGGCGGCTCCTCGCAGAAGGTCACGGTGGCCGGAACCGGCAGCTTCGAGACCCCGGGCTGGACCACCGTCAGCGTGAACCTCCAGCAGGGATCGAACACGATCAAGTTCCACAACCCGATCGGCCTGGCCCCCGACCTGGACCAGTTCCAGATCGGCTGACGCCCTCGCGGGTACGGCCGTGCACCTCGACCCCGCTTCTTGTGTACGGTCGTACCCATGACCGAGCCGTCCACACCCGACTACTTCGCCGGCGACCCGCGCAGCAACCGTGAGCGCATGCTGGCCGGGGACCTCTACCTCGCCGACGACCCGGAGAGCGAGGCCGTCCACCGGCGCGCCCAGCGCCTGCTGGAGGAGTACCGGGCGCTGATCCTCGCCGGCGACGACGAGGCCGGCCGCGCCGTCCTCGCCACCGTGCTGGGCACGGTGGGTGCCGGAGTGGCCGTGCGCCCACCACTTTTCGTCGACTACGGCGAGCACATCCACATCGGCGCCCGCACGTTCGTCAACTTCAACCTCACCGCGCTCGACGTCGCACCGATCCGGATCGGCGAGGACTGCCAGATCGGGCCCAACGTGCAACTGCTGACACCGACCCACCCGATCGAGGCCGGGCCGCGCCGCGACAAGCTGGAGGCCGCCCAGCCGATCACGATCGGCGACAACGTCTGGCTCGGCGGCGGCGTGACGGTCTGCCCCGGCGTCACGATCGGCGACAACTCGGTGATCGGCGCCGGCTCCGTGGTCACCCGCGACATCCCGGCGAACGTGGTCGCCGTGGGCACCCCGGCCCGCGTCGTGCGCGAGATCAGCGAAAACTGAACGGTGGACGACGAAAACCTCCCCGGCCCCGGCCCGGGCTCCGTGGCGCGACCGCGGGCCCGCCGTCACGATCCGGAGCGGCGTGAACGCATCCTGGCGGCCTGTCTCGACGTGATCGCCGAGGCCGGCGTGGCCGGGACCTCGCACCGCCGGGTGGCGGCCGCCGCCGACGTGCCGCTGGGCTCGATGACCTACCACTTCGCCGGCATGGACGACCTGCTGCGCGAGGCCCTGACCCGGTTCTCCCGTTCAGTGTCCGAGCGTTTCGAGGCCCGGATGGCCGGCGTCCACGACGCCGAGGGGGCCCGGCGGGCCACGGTCGACCTGATCATGTGCGACACCCTCCAGGACCAGCGCGAACTGGTGCTGACCCAGGAGCTGTACACACTGGCCGCCCGCGACCCGTCCTACCGCACCGTCACGAACGCCTGGATGGCCGCCAGCCGCGCCGCCCTGGAACGGCATTTCGACCCGCTGACCGCCCGGCTCGTGGACGCCCTGATCGAGGGCCTCACCCTGCACCGCGCCCTGGACACCGAACCCCACGACCGCGCCACCGTGGTGGAGGCACTGGAGCGGATCACCGGCGCCTAGCCACCGGCCCGTGCCTGGCGTCACATCGTCACACCAGCAGCAATTCGTCCCGGGGGTTCTTCAGCACGGCCCCGATCCGGGCCACCGCCTGCGCACCCAGTTGCCCGTCGATGATGCGATGGTCGAACGACATCGCCAGCTGTGTCGTCCAGCGCAGCGCGATCCTGCCCCGGTGCTCCACCGGGGTGCGGCGCACCGCCCCCAGGCAGAGGATCGCGCTCTGACCGGGATTCAGGATCGGCGTCCCCGAATCCACGCCGAAGACACCGATGTTCGTCAGCGTGATCGTGCTACCGGTCAGGTCCGAGGGGCCGGCCGTGCCGGAACGGGCCAGCTCGGTCACCCGGGTCAGCTCACGGGCCAGGGCGGGCAGGGCGAGCTGGGCGGCGTCCTCCACCGTGGGCACCAGCAGCCCCCGGCCGGACGCGGTGGCGACACCCAGATGGACGCGACGATGCAGCACGATCTCCCTGGCCGGCCCGCTGAACGTCGCGTTCAGGTCCGGCATCTCCCGGGCGGCCAGGCACAGCGCCCGCGCGGCCAGCAGCATGACGGTCACCCGGGCACCCGCGAACGCCGGATGCTCACGCAGCCTGGCCACGAGTTTCACCGACCGGGTGACGTCGACGGTGTGGAACACCGTCACGTGCGGAGCGGTGAAGGCGCTCGCCGTCATCGCGGCGGCCGTCGCGGCCCGGACACCGCGCACGGGAACGTGCTCGTCGTCCTGACCGGTGGGGGCGGCCGCCGGTGCGGGCGAGAGGTCGGAACCGGTCCCGGAAGGGGCGGGCGGCGCAACCGTGCTCGCGGCCCGCGCCGCCAGCACGTCCTGCCGGGTGATCACACCGCCGCCACCCGTCGCCCGCACCGCGCCCAGGTCGATTCCCAAGTCCCTGGCCAGTTTTCGCACCGGTGGCTTCGCCAGAGGACGGACGGGCGAGGCGGGACCGGCCTCCGGGACCGGCAACAACGGTTCGGCGACCGGTTCGGCGACAGGTTCCCTTGCCGGGGAGGAGGTTTCCGGCCGGCCAGGGGCGCCCGGGGTCCGGACCGGGGGACGACGACGGCTCCTGCCACGACTGTGCCCGGGACCGTACCCGACCAGCACGGACGGAGATCCACCCGCCAGCTCGCCATCGGCCCCCGGCACTGCGGAAGACGGCTCCGGGCGCGAGGTTCCGGCAGACCCGGCGGCGGGGTGACCGAGCTGCGTGATCGTGACGATCGGGGTGCCCACCGGCACCAGCTCGCCGGCGGGCACCAGCAGCTCACCGACCACACCGGCATACGGAGAGGGCAGCTCCACCAGGGATTTCGCTGTCTCGATCTCGACCAGGGGATCATTGACGGCCACCTCGTCGCCCACCGCCACCCGCCAGGTGACGATCTCGGCCTCGGTCAGCCCTTCCCCCACGTCGGGGAGCCGGAACTGTTGTCCGGACGTCGTTCTCGTCATCAGAACCCCAGCAGCTTGTCGACGGCGTCCAGGACCCGGTCGGCGTCCGGCAGGTACTGGTTCTCGTACTTCGCCGGTGGGTACGGCAGGTCGAAGCCGGTCACCCGCAGCACCGGGGCCTCCAGGTGGTAGAAGCAGCGCTCGGTCACCCCGCTGACGATCTCGGCGCCCAGCCCGGCGAAACCCGGTGCCTCGTGCACCACCAGGCACCGGCCGGTGCGGCGCACCGAGGCGCAGACCGGGTCCAGGTCCAGCGGCGACAGCGAGCGCAGGTCGATCACCTCCAGGGAACGTCCCTCCCCCTCGGCGACGGCCGCGGCCTCCAGGCAGGTCGCCACCATGCCGCCGTAGCAGACGACGGTGGCGTCCGTGCCCTCCCTGGCCACCAGTGCCCGGTCGAACGCCGGGGCCAGCGTCAGGTCGGACGACACCTCGCCCTTGTCCCAGTAGCGCCGTTTCGGCTCGTAGAAGATCACCGGATCACCGCAGGCCATGGCCTGCCGCAGCATCCAGTGCCCGCTCTGCGGGTCGGAACAGATCACCACCCGCAGCCCGGCCGTGTGCGCGAAATAGGCCTCGTTCGACTCGCTGTGGTGCTCCACCGCGCCGATGCCGCCACCGCAGGGGATCCGGATCACCACCGGCAGCGGCACTTTCCCGGCCGTGCGGGCCCGCATCTTGGCCAGTTGCGAGACGATCTGGTTGAACGCCGGATACACGAACCCGTCGAACTGGATCTCGCAGATCGGGTGGTAGCCGCGTATGGCCAGGCCGATGGCGGTGCCGACGATCGACGACTCGGCCAGCGGCGTGTCGATCACCCGGCCGGAGCCGAAATCCTTGCTCAGCCCGTCCGTCACGCGGAACACCCCACCGAGCGGACCGACGTCCTCCCCCATGACGATCGCCCGCGGATCCTCTTCCAGCACCTGCCGCAGGCCCGCGTTGAGGGCGGCGGACAGGCTCAGCCGGCTCATCGTCCCACCCCCACCCCGAAGGCCCTGGCCGTCCGGGCCTGGCCCGCGAGCGAGTCCGGGGGTCCCCCGTCGTCGTCCACCTCCTCGTCCAGGAAGCCGGCGACCAGGTCCGCGTACGCGGCCTTCTCCGACGACAGCAACGCCGTACGCCGCGCGTAGACCTGGTCGAACAGCCCGTCCAGCTCGACCGGGCCGAATCCCCGCACGGCGGAACGCACCTCGACCGCGAGAGCCTCGCACTCGGCGTCGAGCGCCGTCCGGAACCCCTGGTCCCACCAGCCCTGCGCCTCCAGGAGCTTCTCCACGCGGCTGAGCGGGTCCTTCGCCTGCCAGGCGTCGCTCTCGGCCTGGTCGCGGTAGCGCGTGGGGTCGTCGGAGCTGGTGTGCGCCCCCATCCGGTACGTGACGGCCTCGACGAACGCGGGACCGCCTCCGGAACGGATGTGCCGGACCGCCTCCCGGGTGACCTCGTGCACGGCGAGCACGTCGTTGCCGTCGACCAGGAAGGACCTCAGCCCGAAACCGGCCGCGCGGTGGTGGATCGGGGTGCGCATCTGGAGACTGGCCGGGGTGGAGATGGCGTACTGGTTGTTCTGGCAGAAGAACAGCACCGGCGCCGAGCAGGTGGCCGCCCAGTTGAACGCCTCGTTCGCGTCGCCCTGGCTGGAGGCGCCGTCACCGAAGTAGGCGGTGACCACCTCGTCGGTCCCGTCGCGCTGCACGCCCATCGCATAACCGGTGGCGTGCGGCAGGTGCGCGCCCAGCACCACCGTGTACGCGTGCAGGTGCCGTGCGGCCGGGTCCCAGCCGCATCCGGACACCCCGCGCCACTGAGCCAGAATCTGGGACGGCGAGACACCCCGCACCAGACACGCGGCGTGCTCACGGTAACTCGGGAAGACGTAGTCGGCCGGGCGCAGCGCCGTGACCGAGCCGACCTGGGCGGCCTCCTGGCCCAGGCTCTGCGCCCAGATGCCCAGCTCGCCATGCCTTTGCAGGGCGAACGCCTCGGCGTCCAGACGCCGGGTCAGCCGCATCCAGCGGTAGAGGTCGCGGGTCAGCCCGGGGGTGACCCAGCCGGGTGCGCCGGCGAGAACACCGTCGGGACCGAGGATCTGCGCGGGCCTGTCGCCAGGGTCACGCAACGGTGCGCCGGACGGTTCGCGGGCCAGCTGGTGAGACGTGCTGCCCGAAGCGTGCGTTGGTTGCGTCATTGCATCCTCCACTGCATCCTCCACCAGATCCGGTGCCGGGCACCGGGACGAAAGGGTGGTCGTCCCGCGGCCCGCGGATGTACTCGTGACCCACCGGGGTGAGGTGGATCACGAGACAATCTAGCCGCGCCGACGCCGTCTGGGTACCGTCGGAGCGTGGACCCGTCCCCGGTGAGACCAGAGCCCGCGGCACCGGCCGGCCCGGCCTGGCTGTTCTGCCCGGCCGACCGTCCCGACCGTTACGGCAAGGCCGCGGCGGCCGCCGACGTGGTGATCCTGGATCTGGAAGACGCCGTGGCCGCCGGCGACAAGCCCGCGGCACGGCGGGCTCTCGTCGATCATCCGCTCGACCCCGCCACCACGGTGGTCCGCCTCAATCCCACCTCCTCGCCCGAGCACGCGGCCGACCTGCGGGCCCTGTCGGACACCGGCTACACCACGGTGATGCTGGCCAAGACCGAATCACCCGAACAGGTCACGGCTCTGGCGCCGCTCGGGGTGATCGCGCTGGTGGAGACGCCCCGGGGCGTGGTCGGGTGCACGGCGATCGCCGCCGCGGCGAACACCGTCGGGCTGATGTGGGGCGCGGACGACCTGATCGCCGGGCTGGGCGGCACCTCGAGTCGTCACGCCGACGGCAGCTACCGCGACGTCGCGCTCGTCGCCCGCTCGAGCGTGCTGCTGGCCGCCGGGGCCTTCGGCCGGTTCCGGCTCGACGCGGTGCATCTCGACCTCACCGATCAGGAGGGTCTGCGGGCCCGGGTGGACGACGCGGTGGCCAGCGGGTTCAGCGGCACCGCGTGCATCCACCCGAGCCAGGTGCCGGTCGTGCGGGCCGGTTACCGGCCGGCGGAGGCCGAGGCGGGCTGGGCCAGGCGGCTGCTGGCGGCCGCTCCCGGTGAGCGCGGGGTGTTCGCCTTCGAGGGCCGCATGGTCGACGCGCCGCTGCTGCGGCACGCCGAGGCGATCCTGCGCCGGGCCGGCGACTGAGCGGGCCCCACCACCCGCCTCAGGCCAGGAAGGTTCTCGCGCCGCGCAGCCGGGTGCTCAGCCCGGCCTGGGTGCGGGTGCTGTCGAGGCGCACGTCCACGGGGCCGGGCACGCCTGCCGCGCGGCGGCTTCCGCCGGGCAGCGCGGTGGGGTCCAGCCCGTCCCGGCGGGCGATGAGAACGCCCAGGTCGTAACGGCTCACCGGGTCCTCGCCGGCCAGGTGCCGGATGCCGTGGGCGCGGGGGTCGGCCGCCAGTTCCAGCAGCGCGGCGGCCAGGTCGGCGACGTGCACGGCACAGCGCACGTCGTCCGTGAACAGGGTTCCGGCACGGGTGCCGGCGGCCAGTTCGTGCACCAGCCGCTCGGTGGGCGAGGCCCCACCGCCGACGATCAGGGAGGTGCGCGCGACCACCGCCGACGGGTCCAGCCCCCGCACGGCCAGCTCCGCCGCCGCCTTCGCCGCACCGTAGGCGTGGACCGGATCGGGCGCGGCCGCCTCGTCGTAGCGGTCGGCGGCGCCGGAGAAGATCGCGTCGCTGGACACGTGCACCAGACGGCTTCCGACCACCGACGAGGCGGCCGCGACGTGCATCGCGCCGTCGGCGGTGGTGGCCCAGTCCGCCTGCCGGTAGGCGGTGTTGATCACCGCGTCGGGGGCGAGCTCCCGCACCAGGGCGAGAACCCGCTCGCGGTGCGTGACGTCGAGCTGGTGCCACGCGACGTCCGGCGACCGCGGCGAGAAGGAGCCGGGGCGGGCGGAGAAGTGGGTGCCCGACACCCGGTGTCCCGCGCGCCGGGCCTGGGAGATCACCTCACCGCCGAGGAATCCGCTGCCGCCGACCACGAGGAGACGCATGCGCGGATGCTAGCGGTCGCGGCCGAAAACCAGGTCCAGAAAGGCCTCGTCGCTCTCGTCGGCACTCACCAGCAACGCCTGCGCGCAGCCGAGGGCAGAACCCAGCGCCGGCACCAGTCCCGTTCCGCGATCGACGTCGACGATCGTGCTGGTGGTGATCGCGACCTCACCCGCCTGCTCGAGGGCCTGCCCGGTGCACCCGGCGCCGGGTCTCAGCCGCACCAGCGCCACCTGCGCCCGTTCCGGGCTGTCCACCAGGTTCCCGTAACCCGCGGCGAGGGCCGCGTCCAGGCCCTCGACGTAGATCGTGGGGCGGTCGGTGATCGGGATGATCTCGTGCTCGTCCATCAGGATCGTGAACGTGGTCCGCACGGCCTGGACGGTCATGGGCTCCTCGGAAACCTGGCAGCTCTCGAAAACTTTTCGGTGGATCAGGCGCAAACAGCCCAACGCGACCGGCCCAAGATCCGTTTCGAGGTGTCGGTCACACGGCGTTCGAATAGAAATTCACCAATGGCCTACTATGCGGCGGTGACCAGCTCCCCCGACCTCGAGCCCGACCAGCTGCGGCTGCTGGTGCGGGTGGCCCGGCTGTATCACGAGCAGGGCGTACGCCAGCCGCAGATCGCCGCCGACCTGCACATCTCCCAGCCCCGGGTGTCCCGGCTGCTGAAACAGGCCGCGCGGCTGGGCATCGTGCACACCGTCGTCACCGTGCCCCCCGGCGTGCACGCCGACATCGAGGAGCAGCTCAAGCAGCGCTACGGGCTGCGCGACGCGGTGGTCGCCGAGATCCCGCCCGGGGAGGAGGACCGGCTGCTGCCGCTGATCGCGTCGGCCGCCGCCGGCTACCTCGACGCCACGCTCAGTGGCACCCTGGAACGGGTCGACGACATCGGCCTGTCCGCCTGGAGCGCCACCCTGCTCGCCACCGTCGAGGCGATGCGCCCCAAGCGCCCCGCCGTCGCCCGCCACGTCAGCCAGGTGCTCGGCGGCATCGGCGACCCGGGCGCCCAGGTGCGCGCCACCCGGCTGCTCACCCGCTTCGCCGAGGTGACCGGCGGCCAGCCGCTGTTCATGCCGACCCCCGGGCTGGTCGGCACCCCGCACCTGCGCGAGGCACTCACCCAAGACGGCTCGGTGGCCCAGATCGTGCGCTCCTGGGACGAGCTCACGCTGCTCCTGGTCGGGATCGGCCGGCTCACGCCGTCCCCCCTCCTGCGCAGCAGCGGCAACGCCATCACCGACGACGAGCAGCGGGAACTGCGCGAGCGCGGCGCCGTGGGCGACGTCTGCCTGCGCTACTTCGACGCCGAGGGCGCGCTCGTGCCCTCGGGTTTCGACCAGCGGGTCGTCGGCATCACCCCGGAGCAGATGCTGCGCATCGACCGCCGGGTGGGGGTGGCCGGCGGCGCCGACAAGCACGAGGCTGTCCGCGCGGCCGTGCTGGGCGGATGGGTGAACGTGCTGATCACCGACCTGGACACGGCCGGCGCACTGATCAGTACCTGAAAACCAGGGACGACGAGGAGCCTGGCGAAAGCTCCTCGTCGTCCTCAGTTCTGACGCTGTCGCCTACATCTGGGCGGGCTCGGGCTCGCTCTCCACGTCGTGCGTGTCCGACAGCTCCTTCTCCGGCAGCACGAACGCCAGCACCAGGCCGACCGCGAAAAGCGGCAGCAGGTAGGCGAACACCGGCGTGAGGGCGTGCTGGTACGCGGCGATCACCGCGTCCTGCGCCGCCTGCGGCAGCGCGTGCACCATCGCCGGGGTCAGCGAGTTGGAGTCGCCCACGGCCGCGGCCGAGCTCGCGTCCAGGCGCTGTGCCAGCTGGTCGGTGAGCCGGCTGGTGAACACCGCGCCGACCGCGGCGATGCCGAGCGTGGCGCCGATCTCGCGGAAGAAGTTGTTCGAGCTGGTCGCGGTGCCCACGTCGGAGGCCGGGAAGTCGTTCTGCACCGCCAGCACCAGCGTCTGCATCATCAGGCCCAGACCGGCACCCAGCACGAACACGTACACGCAGATCAGCGCGACCGGGGAGTCCACGACCAGGGTGGACATCAGCCCGGCGGCGACCATCACCAGCGCCACGCCGACGATCGGGTACATCCGGTATCTGCCGGTGCGGCTGATCGCGTTGCCCGAGGGTATGGCGGCGCTCATGATGCCGACCACCATCGGGATCAGCAGCAGGCCGGACTCGGTGGCGCTGACGCCGTACACCATCTGGAGGTAGGTGGGCAGGTAGCCGATGATCGCGAACATGCCGACACCGATGACGATCATGCCGATCAGGGTGGACACGTTGAAGATGCGGCTGCGGAACAGGTACAGCGGGATCAGCGGCTCGCTCGCGCGGCTCTCCTGCACGAAGAACAGCACCCAGGCGAGGATTCCGGCGGCGGCGGTGCCCAGCAGCACCGGGTCGCTCCAGCCGTACTCGGTGCCGCCCCAGTCGGCGACCAGCACGGTGCAGCTGACCGCGGCGGCCATCAGTACGAAACCGATGTAGTCCAGCCGGCCGGACACCTGGTGCTTGGGCAGGTGGATGACGATCGCGCAGACCACCAGGGCGAGGATGCCCAGGGGCAGGTTGATCCAGAACGCCCAGCGCCAGCCGATACTGTCGGTGAACCAGCCGCCGAGCAGCGGCCCGGCCACCGAGGACAGGCCGAAGACCGCGCCGATCGGGGCCATGTACTTGGCCCGCTGCCGGGCCGGCACCAGGTCGGCGATGATCGCCTGTGAGGTGATCATCAGGCCACCGCCACCCAGGCCCTGGATGCCGCGGCCGATGATGAGCATCGTCATGTCCTGCGACAGACCGGCGATGGTGGAACCGACCAGGAAGATCGCGATCCCGGACAGGAACAGCGTCTTGCGGCCGATCAGGTCGCCGATGCGGCCGTAGACCGGCATCGCGATGGTGGCCATCAGGATGTAGGCGGTGGTGACCCAGGCCATGTGCTCGACGCCGTGCAGCTCGCCGACGATGGTGGGCAGGGCGGTGCTGACGATGGTCTGGTCGAGCGCCGACAGCAGCATGGTCAGCATGAGGCCGGAGAAGATGATCCAGAAGTTCGCCGGCACTGAGGATTCTGGCTCTGCGGAAGGTCTCTGGGCAGCCGGTAACGACTCGGTCATGGGTGCGGCTCCGGAAAAGGGGTGTTCAGGTGATCAGCAGGCTGTGCAGGAGCGCGGCGGTGCGCTCCACCTCGCTCACCGGGGAGGTGTCCAGGGACGGGCCGTGGGCCCAGCGTTGCAGGCCCGTCCTGGTCGTGGAGAGAGCGAGCGCCGCCAGCAGAGCAGGGACCTCGTCGTCCGGCTCCGCCCCCAGCCGCTGGGCCACGGCCGCGGCGACGACCCGCTCGAAGGCGTCGAAGTTCCCGAGGAGATGAGCCAGGATCGCCGGGTGTTCCTGGGCCAGCGCCATCACCTGACGCAGGTCGTCCCGGGCCGGCTGATTCTGTTCCAGCTCCCGCAGCAGGAGTTCGTTGAGATCACGCAGTACCTGGGCCGGCCCGTCGGACGGGCCGGCGAGGAAGACCGACAGTGCCGGTTCGGGCAGGGATTTCGGCCCGGCCACCACCGCCGCCTCCTTGCTCGGGTAGTAGTTGAAGAACGTGCGCCGTGACACCCCGGCCTCGGTACTGATCATGTCGACGGTGACATGGTCGTAGCCGTGCCGGGCGGCCAGGCGCAGCGTGGCCTCGTGGATCTCCCGTGCGGTGGCGCTCCGCCTGCGCGAGCGCAGGTCCCCCTCGGACGACGTCATGACCTCAAGTATTGCACAGAGTGCAACTTCTGCACCCTAGGCATTTCAAGGGATCCCCGTAGGGTGGGCCCGTGGTTGGACAAAGCACTCATGTCGTTGTCATCGGTGGCGGCATCGCCGGCAGTGCCGCGGCCCTCGCCCTGCACCGGGCCGGGATCGGGGTGACGGTGTACGAGCAACACCCGCGCACCGCAGGCGATCTCGGCGCATTCCTCACCCTGGCCAGCAACGGCATGCGCGCGCTCGCCCAGATCGGCCTGGCCGGCCCGGTCGGCCGGGCCGGTTTCGGGCTGACCGAGTTCAGCGCCATGGACGAGTCCGGCACCGTCCTGATGACCCGCCCGCTGGGTGAGCACGCCGATCCCCTCACCCGGTTCCGCTGCCTGCGCTGGAGCGAGCTCACGGCGGCACTCCAGTCCGAGGTGGTGCGCCAGGGCATCACCCTGCGGCACGGCGCGTCGTTCGTCTCCGCACGCACGGACGACGACGCGGTCACGGCCACGTTCGCCGACGGCTCCACGGTCACGGCCGACCTCCTGCTCGGGGCCGACGGCATCGGATCCGGCGTGCGCGCCCTGATCGACCCCGGCGCGGCCACGCCCCGTTACGCCGGGCAGCGGGTGTTCTACGGATACACCGATGTTTTCAGCCCGCCGACCGGGCCCGGGCGGATCACCATGGTGCGGGGCAAGGCGGCCTCGTTCGGCTACACCGTCTCGCCGGAGGGTCTGACCTACTGGTTCGCGCGGCAGACCGCCGACGCCCTGCCGGACGGCGCCGGGGTGGCGGTCCCGCCCGAACTGCGGGCCGAGCTCATCGCCGCCCTGCGCCTGGACAGCACCCCGACCGCCGGCATCGTCGAGGCCACCGGCGACATCCTGGTGACCAACACCGGCGACCTGCCCGACGTGGCCGCCTGGTCGCGCGGGCGCATGCTGCTCATCGGCGACGCCGCGCACGCCGCCTCGCCGGCCACCGGTCAGGGCGCCTCGATGGCCTTCGAAGACGCCGTGGTGCTGGCGAAGGCGTTGCGCGACAGTGCTTCGGTGCACGACGCGGTGGGGCTGTACGAGGCCGTGCGCCGACCCCGCACCCAGCGGAACATGGACGCCAGTGCGGCGATGAGCAAGGGACAGCGGCCCCCGTCGTCCCCCTCCTCGCCCACGTCGCCGGCTCACGACGACGAGACGCTGGCCCGCCAGATCGACTGGGACACACCGCTCACCGCGTGAGCACCGGCCGTCACAACCGCAGAACCGGCGGGGTGGGGGCGTTCGCGGCGGCGGCCTCGGCCAGCGCCTGACGGAACGCCTCCACCGCACGGTGTTTCGAGCGCCCGGCCCGCACCGCCGTGAACAGCGTGCGGTGCGGGTCACCGGGCAGCGCGACCACCTGGGTGCCGCCCAGATGGTCGCCCATCAGCCCGGGCAGGAACGCCACGGCGTGCCCCATCCGCACCAGGTGCACGTGCAGCGAGGGGTCCGGGCTCTCGAACCGCACCCGCGGCTCGAATCCGGCCTCCCGGCAGACCACGTCGGCCCAGCGCCGGGCCGTGCTCGACGGCGGGTCGAGCGCCCAGGGCAGGCCCGCCAGGTCGGACAGGCCGGTGGGCCGGGCACTGAGCGGGCCCTCCCGCGGGATGGCCAGCAGCATCGGGTCGTTGATCAGGGCGGACCGATCCACCCCGGCGCGCACCGGTTCCGGCACACCGGGATGTTCCTCGCCCAGGATCAGGTCGAACTCGTGAGCCAGCAGCCCTTCGTAGGCGGGACCCACCTCGCGCTGGGTGATCTCCACCTCCAGCCCCGGATGGGCCTGCGCCAGAACGGTGAGGGCGACCGGGGCGATGCTCAGCACCACGCTCTGGAACGAGGCCACCCGCAGCGTGCCCCGGATCTCGGGTTGCGCCGCCGACAGCTCGGCCTCGGCCAGCTCCAGCTGGGCAAGAATCACCTCGGTGTGCTTGACCAGGGTGAGGGCGTCGTCGGTGAGCCGCACCCGGCGCCCGACCCGCTCCAGCAACGGCACCCCGGCCTCCCGCTCCAGCTGCGACAGCTGCTGCGAGATGGCCGACGGGGTGTAGTTCAGAACCCGGGCAACCTCCGCGAGAGTCCCGGAACGGCTCAGTTCATACAGAATTCGCAACCGGGACAGGTTGAGCACGGCGTTCCGATCATTAGCTCTTCTAACGCTTCATGGTGACCAGCGTTCACTAGACTAAATGAAGTCCGCGGCTCGATGCTGGGACACATGCCCGTAACACCCTCCACTGGCCCCCGTACGTCCAGTCCCGCCCTGTTCCTGGTCCTCGGCTCCTGCATCTCGCTCCAGTTCGGCGCCGCGTTCGCCGCGAAACTCTTTCCCGAACTGGGCAGCTGGGGCACCACCGTGCTGCGCCTGGGCATCGCCGCACTCGTCCTGCTGGCCATCACCCGGCCCGCGGTACGCCGCTGGAACCGTGACCAGTGGCGCGCCACCCTCGCACTGGGCCTGTCTCTGGCGGGCATGAACGGCTTCTTCTACGCCGCGATCGAGCGCCTTCCCCTCGGAACCGCCGTCGCCATCGAGTTTCTCGGCCCCCTCACCCTGGCCGCCGTGCTCACCCGCAAGGCCCGCGACCTGACCTGGGTGGCCCTGGCCCTGGGCGGCATGACCCTGCTGGCCGTCGAAAGCGTCACCACCGACGCCTATCTCGACCCCCTCGGCGCCCTTTACGCCCTGATTGCCGCGATGTTCTGGGCCCTGTACATCCAGACCGGCGCCCGCGTCGGCATTCTCGTGCCCGGCACCGGTGGGCTGGCCGTCGCCCTGGTGATCGCCACCTTCGCCGTCGCCCCGCTCGGGATGCCCGGCGCCGTGCAGGTGGTGCACGCGCCGCACCTGCTGCTGATCGGCGCCGGCACCGCGCTGCTCGCCTCGGTGATCCCGTACACGCTGGAACTGGCCGCGCTGCGCCGGGTTCCGCGCAACGTGTTCGGCATCCTGCTGAGCCTGGAGCCGGTCGCGGCCACCTTCATCGGCTGGCTGCTGCTGAGCCAGAGCGCCGGGCCGTTCCGGCTCCTGGCGATCGGCCTGGTGGTGGCGGCCAGCGTGGGTTCCAGCCTGTCCGGCCGGCGGGTGGACGACGAGGAACCCGTGCGGAACCCGGCCGTGGCCGTGACCTCCAGCTGACTCCCCGCCCTACGGCCGGCCACCCGGTTCGGCGACCGGCCCGCCCGGCTGATCCATCCAGGTGGGCCAGCGCTGGGAGGCCCAGTCCTCCCAGCGCAGCCAGCCCGGCGGCGGTTCGTGCCGGGCGCCCACCCCGAACTCGTCGGCCGTGGGCACCTCGAACAGCTCGCGGGCCCGACGTAGCTCGTCGCGGCCCAGGTCGAAGGTGCGGCCGGGCTGCCGCTCCAGACGGTCCCGCACGCGCCGCCACTGCTCGGCCCCGGTGACGGGCAGATACACCAGCCGGCACTGCGCTCCCGCCTCGGCCGCCAGGTGACGCAGGGCCGAGCGCTCGTCCCGGGCCCACAGCCCGAAGTCCAGCACCACGTCGACGCCCCGGCCCAGGGCGCGCATCGCCAGCCAGATCAGGCGCCCCTCCAGAACGTCCCGCTTGCCGTCCTCGTGCTCGGTGGTGCCGAACAGCGGGATGAACCACTCGTCCGGTGTCAGCCGCAGCGCATGACGCTCCCGCTCCAGCCGCCGGGCCCGCGTGGTCTTGCCGGAGCCGGGCAGCCCGGTCATCAGGAACAGCGTGGCCCCGGCCTGCCCCTCACCAGGTGGCACCGGGGGTTCGGCTGCTGCTGTCCTCATCGCCGCATCCCTCCGGCCTGCACATCTTCCGCTGATCAGGGCTGGACGGGAGCGTCGCAGATCTGGGTCACCTGGGACTGGCTGCGGTTGATCCAGCCGGCCACCTCCGTCACTCCCTTCCAGCGGCCGTTCGGGTCGCGCCGCACGTAGCGCCGGATCAGGTCGTCGCGCAGCTGGGTGCAGGCCCGGCGGCGGGCCTGGGTGGCGATCAGGGTGCTGGTGACGGTGAAGTAGTCCTCGCGGATCTGCCCCGGATCGGTCGCAGCCGGAATCCCGCGTGCGACGGCCAGATTCCGCAGGCCCTCGTCGTCCATACCCTTGAGGTCGGCGGCCGGGGCGAGAGCCTGGGTGCGGGCCGCGAAGAACTCGTCAGGCTGCCAGTGCCCGGCCTTCTGGAGGCCGCGCCGGGCCTTCGGGTCGAAGCAGGTCAGCGACCAGGCCAGGGCGGCCCGCCGCTCGCGGAGCCCGGTCAGCCGGGCCTCGGCGTCGTCGAGCAGGCCGGCGACCAGCTTGATCCGGGCTGGCAGTTCCGCCACGGCCGGGGCCGTGCCCACCTCTGTGCGGACCCAGGTGATCTCCCGGGCCGTGATCTCCTCCGCGTCGGGAACGCGCAGGCCTGACCGGGTGCGCGCGGGTGCATCGGCGGGGCCGGCCGCGGGCAACGGCAGCCCGGCCAGATCGGGCGCGTGGACGTGACGCAGCTCGCGTCCCTGCTTGCGCCGGCCGGAGATCGACTGACGCGAAACCCCCAGCAGAGCCGCGATCTGCTCGACACCCCAGCCCGCGTCGTCGGTGAGGGCCGCGACGTACGCACTCATCACCGTGGAACGGCCGCGATCGGCCTGGAGCCGCTTCAGATGTTCCGCCACCAGCGCGGCAGCGCCCTGCTCAACCATGCCGCCGAGCGTAGGGGAAACGCCCGGGCCAGTGGTCGTGTCCCGAGGCCCCATGAATGCACCGGCGGCAAACGCAGTA